>DASUFG010000153.1:0-17223 GCA_036274715.1 Agriterribacter sp. | reverse complement strand
ATTTTTATTTCCTTGATGTAATCACTTACCGCTCTCTGTCGGATAACATTGCGTTTGAAACGGGCGTTAGGCACGAATCTCCCCAGGTGTTGGTTATCCAAAATGAAGTGTGCGTATATCATGAAAGTCATACTGCTATTTACATGGAGGATATCGTTAAGCATGGAATGCGTGCCTGATTAACGAGGTTATTAACCACATCGGCATATAGAAATACAAAGTGTGGATTTTGTTTTAGAACGTTGCCTACCATTTTCACCGGCATGTGTTCAATGCTGCCAGCCTGTTCGGGAAAGCTGTGCCGGCAAAGAACCAACTTATAAAAAGAAAACCCCCATGCCTGTTCACGCATGGGGGTTGCTATGTTTAAGGTGCAGCAATGCACGCTCCATTCTAATACCTGTAATGTTCAGCTTTATAAGGACCTTCCTGCGGAATGCCAAGGTATTTTGCCTGAACGGTAGTTAGTTCTTCCAGTTCAACACCAATCTTCTTAAGGTGTAAACGGGCAACTTTTTCATCTAAGTGCTTAGGCAATACATATACCTTGTTTTCGTAGCTTTTGTAGTTGGTCCACAATTCAATTTGCGCCAATGTTTGGTTGGTGAATGAATTGCTCATTACAAAGCTGGGGTGACCGGTAGCGCAACCCAGGTTTACCAAACGGCCTTCCGCCAATAGCAGGATGTCTTTGCCATCTACATTGTACAAATCCACCTGCGGCTTGATGGTGTCTTTGGTATTGCCGTAATTATTATTGAGCCAGGCCACATCAATTTCAATATCAAAATGCCCGATGTTGCAAACGATAGCCTTGTCCTTCATCAGTTTAAAATGATCGCCGGTAATGAGGTCGCGGCAGCCGCTGGCAGTTACAATAATGTCTGCTTCTTTAACAGCATCAATCATTTTCTTCACCTCGTAGCCGTCCATCGCCGCCTGCAAAGCGCAAATGGGGTCTATTTCGGTAACAATAACACGACAACCAGCGCCGGACAATGAAGCTGCAGAACCTTTGCCTACGTCTCCGTAACCGCCCACTACAGCTACTTTACCCGCCAGCATCACATCAGTAGCCCGGCGAATAGCATCTACAAGGCTTTCCTTGCATCCGTATTTGTTATCAAATTTCGATTTGGTAACAGAATCATTTACGTTAATACAGGGAACGGGTAAGGTTCCTTTCTGCATCCTTTCGTACAAACGGTGAACACCGGTAGTGGTTTCTTCGCTTAGTCCTTTAATGTGCTGGATCAATTCAGGATATTTATCAAACACAATATTGGTGAGGTCGCCGCCATCATCCAGTATCATATTCAACGGGCGATCAGCGCTTCCAAAAAATAAGGTTTGCTCAATACACCATTCTGCCTCTTCATTAGTTTGTCCCTTCCATGCATACACGCCAATACCTTCCGCTGCAATTGCCGCTGCGGCATGATCCTGTGTAGAAAAAATATTACAGGAACTCCATTTTACTTCGGCTCCTAATGCGATCAACGTTTCAATGAGCACGGCAGTTTGAATCGTCATATGAAGACAACCTGCAATGCGGGCTCCCTTGAGCGGTTGTTGTGCGCGGTATTCTTCGCGAATGGCCATCAGACCAGGCATTTCGGCTTCGGCCAATTTAATTTCTTTGCGTCCCCATGCGGCAAGGCTGATATCTTTCACCTTATTGGGCAATGCAAAATCGATGGATTTGGAAACTGAAGACATGTTTAAGATGATTTAATGATGTATAAAATATGTTTCTTGTGCTTCAAAGCGTTAGTCCGCAAAATTACAATTACAGAACAGAATATCAGGGCTCCATTCTTTTTTTGGGAAAGAAGTCCACTTTTTTTTAATTTTAAAGGATATTTATACAGTTGTGCATGAAAAAAAACGATCAAACAGAAAAACCGCCTGTACCGCTTCCGCTTTTGGATGATAAAGACCTTGCGATACTCAGGCTGCTGCAGCAAAATGCCAGGATCACCGTGCGGGAAATATCCGATTCCATTCACCTCAGTACTACGCCAGTGCACGAAAGAATAAAGCGGATGGAAGAGTCGGGTGTAATCCGCCAGTATGCCACACTCCTGGATCATACCAAAATAAAAAGGGGGCTGATTGTGATTTGCTATGTTTCCCTGAAACAGCATAACAAGATAGCCGGCGCAAAATTTATTACAGCCATACAAAATATGCAGGAGGTGGTGGAATGCTATAACATTTCGGGCGATTTTGATTTTATGATGAAGGTGATGGTAGAGAATATGGATGCTTACTACGATTTTCACGTGAATAAATTAAGCGAAGAAGAGAATATTGGAAACGTGCAAAGTGTTTTTGTAATGGGAATTATTAAAAATACCCACCAACTGGTTTATTAATTAACGGTAGAAATATACGGGCGGGAGCAAACCATCAATAATTTTGCAACTTCTTTTATGCAACACAACACGATGCCTTTATTTTTGTTTATAAGTAACGTAAAACTTCAGCATGGACAACAGCAGCATTATTATTTTAGCAATAGCCATCATTGCAGGTGTACTGGGGGTATACCTGTTTGTATATTTTAAGGAAATAAAGGGAACTAAAAAAGAAGAAAAGCAGTCGGGTTATGATACTTCCCTGCAATTGCAGGCCTACGAGCGGCTTACGATATTAGCGGAGCGTATTTCGTTAAGAAACCTGGTATCCCGTGTGCCTCCCGCCGATATGGTGGCCCCGGTTTACCATTCGCTGCTGGTGGAAAGTATTAAACAGGAATACGAATACAATCTTTCACAACAATTATATGTATCATCAGATGCCTGGCAGGCGGTAACCAACCTTAAAGAGCAGAATATCTTCATCATTCACCAACTGGCCAACACCTTGCCCAATACCGCTACAGGCCTGGATTTAAGCAAACGTATCCTCGAACTGCTGGATGTGGATTCTAAAACATCTCTACATGCCATTGTGCTCGACGCATTAAAATTTGAAGCCCGGAAAGTGATGGCGGGTGCCTGATGCCTTTCTATATAAATTGTTAATAGAACCAGGCTGTCATGTGTAAAGAAAATAATGATGCTATTTTCACGTTCGCCAAACGTATCAAGGGAAGTTGTTTATTTGTCATTACATTTGTTGCACTTTCAACTTTAATATCATATGAAATTATTTTTCCTGCAGGTAGCTACCGACTCACTCAATAAAGCGATTGCCGGCCAACATGGTATTCCTGAGCCTGGAACGGAGATGAACCTTTGGGACCTGCTGCTGGCAGGCGGCTGGATTATGTTACCCCTTGCTTTGCTTATGGTGATAGCCATATTTTTCTTTTTTGAAAGATTGATCGCCATCCGCAACGCCAGCAAAATTGATTACAATTTTATGAGCATTATCCGCGACCATGTAGTAAGCGGAAATGTTACTGCCGCCAGGTCGCTTTCGCGCAATACTTTTAACCCTGTTGCAAGAATGATCGACAAAGGATTGCAGCGCATTGGCAAACCCATTGAAGCCATTGAAAAAAGTATGGAAAATGTTGGGAAGCTGGAGATTTATAAAATGGAAAGAAACCTTTCTGTATTATCGCTTATTGCAGGGATAGCGCCGATGTTTGGTTTTTTGGGAACCATTATCGGTATGGTACAGTTGTTTTACGGTATTTCGTCAACGGGCGAGTATACACTGAGCACCATTGCAGGCGGTATTTATACAAAAATGATTACCTCTGCCAGTGGCTTGATCATCGGCTTATTGGCCTACGTAGGATATAATTACCTTAACGCGCAGATTGATAAAAATGTAAACAAAATGGAAGCGGCCAGTGCAGAGTTTATCGATGTACTCCAGGAACCTACGTAGATAATTTGAAAATTTGAAATTTGAGAATTTGAAAATAATGGGAGTGGGAATGTGGAAATGCGAAAAATGTCAAAGTGAAAAAAGGATACGTGTGGGTTATTTAACAGATTAAACCCCACTTTTTCGATTGACTTCCATAACTTCCTACAACTTACGAAACGAATAAAGAAGAATGAACCTGAGAAAAAAATTAAGAGGTCATGGTGAAGTGCATACCGGTGCGCTCAATGATATATTATTTATATTATTGTTATTCTTCCTGATTGTTTCTACCCTGGCGAACCCGAACGTAATCAAAGTGTCGGCGCCTAAGGGGAAAAGCGATACCAAGGCCAAACAAACCGTAGTGATTTCCATCGATAAAAACAACCAGGCTTATATCGGGCAAAAAAAGATTTCCCTAAATGACCTGGAGGCCGAATTGCAATTGGTGCTGTCTAAAGAAACGGAAAAGCCTTCGGTAGTGGTAAATGCAGATACCGCAGGGCATTGGGGCGATGTATACAAAGTGCTGCAAACGGCCAAAAAGCTCGGCGCTACTGCGGTGGCATCGGTGGATGGGAATTAGGGGTACCAGATGTTAGGTATCAGGTATCAGGTAACAGGTATCAGGTATTAAGGTATTGCGGTGAGTTGTCGGCCATGAGAAGATACCTGTAAATTTCAGTTTATGTGGCTATCCGTTTTTAGTAGCTTTTATCATCCGGTCTTTTCCCTGCATATCTTTCCGTACAATCATATTATCAAACCCTTTTTTTGTTAAAAGCGTTTTTACCGCTTCCCCCATGGCTTCATGAATTTCAAAATAAAGCCGACCGTTTTTTTGTAAATGGATTAATGAGAAGTCAGCAATAGCTGAATAAAAAAGCATTGGATTGTTATCTTCAACAAACAAAGCCATGGCCGGTTCAAACTGCAGCACGTTTTTCCGCATTTGACTTTGATCGGACACAGGGATATAAGGTGGATTGCTTACGATGATGTTAAAAAGTGGAAACTCATCCGGCTGAACCGGTAGTAAAATATCTGCGTTTTTGAATGAAATAGAGGACTGTTGAATCTCCGCATTTTTTTGGGCAACCTCCAATGCTTCCTTACTCAGGTCCATCGCCCAAACCTCAGCACCGGGAATATTTTTTTGCAGAGCAATCGCAATGCAACCGCTGCCGGTTCCAATGTCCATAATTTTCAGGTTGCCGGAAGCGCCGTTGCTTTGTCGTAACTGTGTATCTTTTATGATCCATTCCACCAACTCTTCTGTCTCGGGCCGTGGTATCAGCACGTGCTGGTTTACATAAAAAGGCATACCGTAAAACCATGCCTCCTGCAATACATACTGCACTGGTTGCTGTTGTACAAGAAGGGTAGCGTAATAGTGGAGCTTTTTCAACTCTTCGGCAGTAAGCGGTACATCCCTATACATGGAGCGGTCCATCTTTCCGAAACCTGTAATATTTTCTATCACCATATCGGCAATATTTTCTGCTTCCCGCTTTTCATACAAAGGGTATAGCGCATCGCATACATACCGGTAACTATCAAAAATGGTCATAGGCAAAGATAGGGAGGCTTTCCGGAGCACGGCATCATAATATACCACTGGAACTTACTATGTCTGGTATTAAAAAAACAGGGGTCCACCCGTAAGAACTGACCCCTGTTTTTTAAAATATAACGTTGAAATTATTGCAACGGTTCATCCAAGCCCGGGTAGTAATTTACATTCCACAAGTCATATCTTTTAAATTGTGTGGGTATGCGCTTTTTAAACCCCGTCCAGCTTCTATTTTCTTGTTTAGTCCATAATACTTCGCTAAGGGCAGCTATGCGGGGGAATGCCATATATTCAACTTTGGCCGGGTTGTCCATATACTCTGTCCATAAATTCGCCTGTGCACCCAGCACATAATGATTTTCATCAGCGCTTAATTCTTTTGGGATCGGTTCATATCCATACACTTTTTCCAAAGGCAGGTATCCTCCAATCACCAGGGAATCTTCATTTTTACGCTGCGAATGATCAAAATATGCATAGGAATTAGGCGTCATAATTACATCGTGCTTTTGTTTGGCCGCCTCAATGCCGCCTTTCTCACCACGCCAGCTCATTACTGTAGCATTAGGTGCCAATCCACCCTCCAGTATTTCATCCCAGCCTATTATGGCTTTGCCTTTGCTGTTCAGGTATTTTTCAATTCGTCCTACAAAATAACTTTGCAAGCCATGCTCATCCTTCAATCCCTTTTCTTTAATCAGGTTTTGACAAAATTCGGATCGCTTCCACGCATCTTTGGGGCATTCGTCGCCACCGATATGAATGTATTTGGAAGGGAACAACGCAGTTACTTCATCAAATACATCCTGCAAAAAATTGAAGGTAAACTCGCTTGGACAATACACATCTTCATATACGCCCCATGACTGCTGCACATTTTTAGTGGTGGAATCGCCATACCAGGTCACTTTTTTAGCTGGCTTTGTAGGTTCATCGGGGAAACAGCTTAATTGCGGGTAAGCGGCAATGGCTGCAGAAGAATGACCCGGCAATTCGATCTCGGGAATAATGGTGATAAACCTGTCGGCGGCATACCGCACGATATCTTTTATTTCTTCCTGCGTGTAATAGCCGCAATATTTTTTGCCATCATTGCCGGTGCCCGGATGATGCCCGATAATGGTACCATTTCTGCAAGCGCCCACTTCCGTGAGGCGTGGATATTTCTTTATTTCAATACGCCAGCCCTGGTCTTCGGTAAGGTGCCAATGAAAAGTATTGATTTTATGCAATGCAAGCAGGTCAATGAACTTTTTTACATAGTCTGCATCAAAAAAATGACGGCTTACATCCAGCATAATTCCGCGATAACCGAAGCGGGGATAGTCTTCGATGGAGACTGCGGGAATGGCAAGGTTGGCAGATTTTTCAACAGGTAGTAACTGCAATAAAGTCTGCAACCCATAAAAAGTGCCCGGGTGGCTATCGCCCTTTATTTGCACCGAAGCGGGAGAAACTTCCATGGTGTAACGTTCGGGTTTATCGGGGGCTTTTACAAATGTGTTGGTGGAGAAACTGATGAAATTTTTTGTGGCTTTTGCTGTAACGGGCAGCGAGATGCCATAATATTTATTGAGATAATCGTTGAAAAAACTAACCGTTGCCTTTTCAGCATCATTCGCGGCAACAATAACGGTTTGTTTGTTGATTGTAAAACTGCCGCTTTTGATTTGTGTTTTTACGGGTTGAGGAAATACCGGTAACGATGTTTGTGCATTTGCCTGTAATAATGATAAACTGAGTAATGTAAGCAGGATTTTTTTCATGTATCTTATTTTAAAATAGGTAAAAGAATAGCAGAAGCATGATCAGTGGAATGATAAATGCGGATCACCGATTTTTGAAAATCACTGTTCTTTGCCGTATAAATATTTGTAAATGTTTGGGGATTCCGATCCATTAACGGAAACCAGGAGCTCTGGACCTGAACCATCAACCGGTGACCTTTTTTAAAAGTATGAGCCACATCAGGCAAGGTAAATTTTGCCTGCGTTGGCTTGCCTGGGGTAAAGGGTTCGGGATATTCAAAACTGTTCCTGTATTTACCACGCATAATTTCTCCACGCACCAGCATCTGGTATCCACCCATCGGGTAGGTGCTGGTTTCGGTGTAAGCAAAGTCATCAGGGAAAACATCAATTAATTTTACTACAAAGTCAGCATCAGTAGTGCTTATGCTTACTGCAAGGTCGGCGATCACGGGGCCTGCCAATGTGATGTCATCCGTTAATACATCCGTTTCAAAAACCAATACATCTGGTCGCCTTGAAGCAAAGCGCTGATCATCGGTCATGTACTCCCTGGTGCGTTCCAGGTGGATGCCAGCGGCATACGGAACAGGCTTGGCGGGATCACTGGTATATTCAGCAAAGCTGTTTTTTGCCAGCGGTTTCGTTGTGGTTATTTTCCCTGCAGCCTGCAGGTAATAGGGTTCCATTTTCATGTTCGCAGGCGGCCAAGTGGTAAACTCGTGCCACTGGTTTTCTCCCGTAAAAAATACCGTTGCGTTTTTGATGTTAGCATCCGACCCTTTTCCTTTCAGGTAATAATTGAAGAAGGGTAACTCAAAATTTTTGCTATAGTAGGTGGAAGTGCTGTCGCCGAATTGAATATTTCCAAGACTGGTACCTCCACCTTTGGCCCATTGCCCATGATACCAGGGCCCCATAATAAGTTTGCAATTGGTTTGCGGGCTTTGTTTCTTAATGGCTTTAAATAAATTCCAGGCGCCAAAACAATCTTCAGCATCAAAAGTCCCTCCCACCACCAGCATAGCCGGCTTTATATTATACATGGCTTTTCTCGCATTTCGCGACTGCCACCAGCTGTCGTAATTGGGATGCATATACAAATCTTTCCAAAAGGCTATACTATCGCCTAGTAACGTATTAAAATTCGGCAAGGCGCCGGTTTGCAAATAAAACTGGTAATTGTCCTGCACCGGGAAGGCAAAGCCTGTGGGGCCAATGGTTGTAGGTTTTGGTCTTGGTTTGCCAAACCCGGAATAAAAAGTAAATGCATCCATAAGGGAGAAGGCTCCGTTATGATGAAAATCATCGCCGATAAACCATTCGGTAACCGGTGCCTGTGGCGACACCGCTTTCAATGCGGGATGGTTTGATGCGGCTGCCATGGTGCTATAAAAACCAGGATAGGAGATGCCAAACACACCTGCTTTGCCATTGTTGTGCGGTAGATTCTTAACCAGCCAATCAATCGTGTCGTAGGTATCGCTCGATTCATCTATATCGCTGTTGCTTTTTTTACCGGCATTAAATGGGCGCACATCTACAAACTGTCCCTCACTCATCCACCTGCCACGTACGTCCTGTATAATCATAATATAAGCTTCTTTGAAATATGCGGCATAGTGGTTAGACCAAAAATTTTTGAATTGATCTTCACCATAGGGCGCACAGGAATAAGGTGTGCGTGTGATAAGAAGGGGATGCATTTCGGCGGTATCTTTGGGAAGATATACGGCTGTAAAAAGCTTGATACCATCCCGCATGGGTATATACATTTCTTTTTTGTAGTAGTTATTCCTTATCCATGCCGAGTCCTGCCCGATCAGAAAAGAAATGTTCAACACCGAAAGAAGAAAAAAGACAACTATTTTTTTCATGATGCGGAAATTATGTACTACTTAACATCTGTCTGCAAAATAACGGCATAATGATTTGTTAACAACGACTAATAAAAAAGATTAAACAAACGTTTGATTTATTCCGCCTTTAATCCATACCTTTGCATTCCTGATTTTTTACCTCCTGGATATGTAACGAATGCTTGCTTTAGTAACACAAAACCGGATGCAGTTTACAATATCGTGATGCATTTTTCCCGGCTGAATTTATTTTATTAATGTAATGTATGAGATACGGTGTTTTAATTTTTTTTACTGGTCTTCATTTTATTTCATTGCAGCTAAAGGCACAGCAACAAAACGATTCGGTTCTAACAAACGCCACATTGGATCGTGTAGTTCAGTACGCAATAGAGAAACAGCCTGTTGTACAGCAGTCCATTATTGACGAAAAGATTACAGACCTGCAGGTGAAGTCCAAACTTTCGGAATGGTACCCGCAGGTAAACTTCAATTATTTATACCAGCACAACTTCCAGGTGCAAACCAGTGTTATTGGTGGTAACGCTATTAAGCTGGGTGTAGACAATTCTTCAGCTTTGCAGTTTTATGCCTCTCAAACCATATTTAACCGCGATGTAATAATAGCAGCCCAAACGGGGCATGTTGTACGCGAACAGGCAAAGCAACAAACTTCAGAAACAAAAATAGATTTGATCGTAAATGTATCGAAGTCATTTTATGATGTACTGGCAACAAGGCGGCAAATACAGGTTACAGATGAGAACATCACCAGGTTGCAACGAAGTTTGAATGACGCCCGTGCGCAATATGATGCCGGCGTGGTAGATAAAACAGATTACAAAAGAGCCACCATTTTGTTAAATAAAGCAGTGGTATCAAAGAAAGCCAACGAGGAAGCACTGAAGGCAAAAACAGAAAACCTCAAGTACCTGATGAATTACCCGGTTACGCTGGCTCTTGATCTGGTATATGACAGTACCGAGTTGGAAAGGCATATCCTGTTGGATACCACCCGGCATGCCGATTATTCCAACAGGATAGAATACCAGATATTGCAAACACAAATGCAATTGCAGGAAGCCAATGTGAAGTATAACAAGTGGAGTTTTATGCCGTCTCTTTCCGCGGAGGGCGCTTATAACCTGAATTACCTGAATAATGATTTTGGAAAATTGTATAATAGTTCCTATCCCAATTCATATGCGGGACTAACACTGGCATTTCCCATTTTCCAGGGGGGTAAACGGCTAACGGATATTAAGCAGGCAGAGTGGGAATTGAAGCGTACCGAGCTGGATATCAAAAATTTCCAAAATGCTGTAAACAGCGAGTATACAACGGCGTTGGCAGCATATAAGGTAAGCCTCGCTAATTACCGGACCATAAAGGAGAATGTTGAGTTGGCGCAGGAAGTTTATGATATTATCGAACTGCAATACCGCTCCGGTATAAAGACCTACCTGGACGTGATATTGGCGGAAGCGGATCTCCGCACAGAACAGATTACTTATTTTGACGCATTGTATAATGTAATGAGCAGTAAGCTGGATGTGCAAAAAAGCCTGGGCGAAATTATTCCCTGAACCGCAATGGCCCGGTGAGCCGGATTTTAATTTATTGACTTTGAACCTATATCTATGTTATTTAAAAAAGTTAAGTTTTGGCATGCGGCAGTTTCGATATTGCTTTTTTCGTCCTGCGGCGCGAAACAGCAGCCGCAGCAGGGGCCTCCCAAAGCAATAGCCGTTACTATTGATACGGTAAAAGCAACCGATGCCGTGTATTATGATGAATATCCGGGAACCGTAGTGGCGCTTAATCAAACCGATTTACGCGCACAGGTTACGGGTTATATCACTGGTATTTATTTTAAAGATGGGGCAAAAGTAAAAAAGGGGCAAAAGCTTTATTCGATAGACCAGCAATTGTATGATGCCAACTACCAGCAAGCTATTGCCAACCAGCAGGTGCTGGAAACCAATTTGATAAAAGCACAAAAAGACGCTGAGCGGTACCACGAACTGGATAGAAGGGATGCTGTTGCCAAGCAGCAGGTTGATTATGCAGACGCTGCGCTGGAAGCTGCCAAAAAACAGGTAGACGCAGCAAAGGCCAATGTGAATGCCGTTAAAGCCAATGTAGCATTCTCTGTGATTTATGCCCCGTTTAGTGGAACAATTGGTATATCGCAGGTGAGGAGTGGCACCTCTGTGGTGGCAGGTCAAACCATTTTGAATACCATTTCCACCGATAATCCAATGGCGGTTGATTTTGCAGTTGACCAAAACGAAGTGTACAGGTATGCCATGCTTCGCCAGCGCGATGAAAGGAAACATGATTCCACGTTTTCAATCGTATTTGGCGGCGAGGTGTACCCGGAGTTTGGCAGCATCAGTTTTGTAGACCGGGCGGTTGACCCGCAAACGGGTACCATTAAAGCAAGATTGGTTTTTCCCAACGACGAAGGCTTGTTAAGGTCAGGGATGAGCACTACCGTAAGGGTTTTAAATACGGCTTCTAAAAATGCCGTGATGATTCCTTATAAAGCCATCACAGAGCAATTGGGAGAATTTTTTGTGTACGTGGTTGGCGATAGCAGCAAAGTATCCCAGCAAAAAGTACAGTTGGGTAAACAGGTGGGACAGTCTATTATAGTAAACGGTGGGATAGAAACTGGACAAAAAATCGTAGTAGAGGGTATACAAAACCTCAGGGAAGGCGCTGTGGTTACTACTGCACCCCCGGCGCCTGCTAACGCGGCCGGCGGAAAATAGCGAACCGGCAACTCTTCGTTAAAACGCTGAAGAAAAATTATAACGTTAAATAGCCGGTGGTGGCTGATCCATCCACTGGTTATCTTTCACATTAATGATATGATAGCAGAAGTTTTTATAAAAAGGCCCGTAACGGCAATCGTAGTATCTATTGTTATCGTACTGGTGGGTATTATTTCCCTGATCAATCTCCCCGTTGCCCAGTACCCGGATATTTCGCCGCCCACCGTTTCTATTTCTGGAAGTTTTACGGGCGCTGATGCTCAAACGGTGGAGCAAACGACCACGACGGCCATCGAAACCCAGGTGAATGGAACACCGGGCATGACTTATTTGAACAGCAACAGCGCCAGCAGCGGGCAAAGCAATATCACCGTAAACTTTGAAGTAGGAACAGACATCAATATCGCTTCGCTGGATGTGCAGAATCGCGTAAGTGTTGCCGAACCCAGCTTACCCGACGTGGTAAAGCGGTTAGGCTTGACCGTTCGTAAGCGTAACCCCAGTGTAATGGTTGTACTGGGCTTTTATTCGCCTAATGAAACCCACGACGCATTGTTCATTGGCAATTACGTGAATACCCTGGTGAAAGATGCCGTATTACGGGTGAAAGGCGTGGGTGATGTACTATCGCGTGCCGATGATTTCAGCATGCGCGTATGGCTCAATCCCGAGAAAATGGCCGCGCTTGGCATTACGCCAGCCGAAGTAAATGCATCTTTACAGGAGCAGAACCTGCAGGTAGCGGCCGGTACCATAGGTGGTAACCCCCAGCCCAGGCAACAGGTTTTTGAATATAGTGTGCTTACGAATAGCCGGATAAACAGGCAGGAAGATTTTGAAAATATTATAGTAAGAACCCGCCCTTCTGATGGTAGCATTGTTTACCTGAAAGATGTGGCAAGGGTTGAACTGGGCCGTTTTGATTATGGGATTAATGCCATGGTAAATGGCGGCAAACCTGCCTCCTTTTTGTTGATTTACCAGGCGCCAGGCGCGAATGCGCTCGAAACCTACAAGCGATTGATGACCGTGTTGGAAAACATGCGGGCAACTTTTCCCAAGGATATCGATTTTGTGATCCCCCTTGAAACCGTATCGGTAGTAAACGCATCCATTAATGAGGTGGTAAACACACTTCTGGAAGCGCTCACATTAGTGGTATTGGTTGTTTTCCTGTTTTTGCAAAACTGGAGGGCAACGCTTATACCCGTATTGGCCATCCCGGTTTCCTTAATAGGCACCTTTATTTTGTTTGGTCCACTAGGCTTTACTGTCAATACGCTCACCATGTTTGCCTTTGTGCTGGCTATCGGGATTGTAGTAGATGATGCTATCGTGGTAGTGGAGGCGGTGCAGCACAATATAGATCATGAAAAAATGTCGCCCAAAGAAGCTACCAGCAAGGCGATGAAAGATATATCGGCGCCCGTAATCGCCATTGCGTTGATATTAGCGGCGGTGTTTGTGCCGGTTGGTTTTATCCCCGGCATAGTAGGGCGTTTATACCAGCAGTTTGCCATTACCATCGCAGTGTCCGTAGTTATTTCAGCATTCGTGGCGCTGTCGCTCACACCTGCATTGTGTGTACTCATGCTTAAGCCATCTAAAAATGAAAACGCGAAAAAAAATATCCTTGAAAAATTCTTCGCGGCATTTAACAGGGGATTTGCCAAACTCACTAATAACTATACGCTGGGCGTTGCGGGATGGATAAGAAAAACACCTTATGTGCTGGTGATGATGGTTGTATTATTTGTGGGCTTGTTTTTTCTTTTCAAAAATAAGCCTTCTGGTTTTATTCCCACCGAAGATGAAGGAAGGGCATATGTTACTTATGACATGCCCGAGGCCGCTTCTACTACGCGGAGCGTGGCACTGCTGAAAGATATGATTGCCCGCATGACCGCCATACCTGAAGTGCGTGTTGTAGGGGGCCTGTCGGGATTCAATTTCATCAGCGGTTCTAACAGGTCGAATTCAGGTACCATGTTTGTAAACTTTAAGTCGTGGGACGACAGAAAGGGAAAGGAACACCATGCACAGGTCATAATGAATAAAATAAGAGCCGCCACTGCAGACATCAAAGAAGCGAGGATACTGGTTATTGCCCCACCTGCCATACCCGGACTGGGCGCTACGGCGGGATTTACATTTGAACTGGAACAAACCAGCAGCACAGATGATGTAAAGACTTTTGAGCAGGTAGCCCAAAGTTTTCTTGCGAAGCTTAATCAGCGCCCGGAGATCGGCGGGGCCTATACGTTCTTTAGCGCTAAGTCACCCAGCTACCAGGTAGATGTTAACAAGGAACAGGCTAAAAAGCTTGGTGTTTCTGTGTCTGAAGTTTTTAATACATTATCCACTTTTTTAGGTAGCAGCTACGTCAATGATTTTAATTTATATGGAAGAAATTTCCGTGTCATGTCGCAGGCCGACAGCAGTTACAGGAGCTCGCTTCGGGGCATTGAAAAATTTTATGTTCGCAACAGCCAGGGTAATATGGTGCCTTTAGGTTCATTGATCACCGCAAAAGTGATAGAAGCGCCGTCTGTTATTTCACACTACAATATTTACCGGTCTATTGAAATCAACGGAGTGCCCAAAGAAGGCTATAGCAGCGGCCAGGCCATTGAGGCGTTGCGTGAAGTGGCCAAAACTTTGCCGGCTGGTTATGGATACGAATTTTCAGGCATGAGCCGCGAGGAAATTGCCGCCGGTAGCCAACAAACCGTCATTTTTGCCATCTCGCTGGTGTTCGTGTTTTTATTTCTCGCCGCGTTGTATGAGAGCTGGTCTATTCCATTCTCGGTATTATTTGCGGTACCGATAGGCGCTTTCGGTTCTATATTAACGCTTACATTCATCCCGGCATTATCCAACAATATTTATGCGCAGATTGGTTTAATCACTTTGATTGGTCTTGCAGCTAAGAATGCCATATTAATTGTGGAATTTGCGAAGGAAAGGGTTGACGCAGGTATTGATATCACCCATGCTACTTTGCAGGCTGTGAAACTCCGGTTAAGGCCCATTATCATGACTTCCATGGCATTCATACTCGGCGTTTTACCGTTGGCGTTCGCTGAAGGCGCTGCCGCGGAAAGTCGCAGAACTATTGGCTGGACTGTCTTTGGTGGGATGCTCTCGGCAACAACACTGGCTATATTTGTGGTGCCGGTATTGTTCGTGTTAATTACAAAACTTTCTTACGGTAAAAAATTAAAACGACTGCAGGAGCAAACGGCAAGAGAAAGAGCGATTGATAAAGCCATTATTGATGGAAGGATAGGCTAAGCTATTCGAACCCCGGAGACGCAGAGACACGGAGATAGCGATGTTTTTGTTTGAATTACTGCCGAGATGATGAATCACGAAGACAGAAAGGCATAGGGACGCACAATGCTTTCTTTCTATAAACCGGAAACGAGAAACAATACACTACAAACTATTATTTATAGTATTGCCATAACAGTGCCGAGATTTTTTGGGTGAGTACCCAAGCCTCATTGTTGCCCTCCCAGCTTTGATCTTTATTGTTCCTGGTGAAAATGCTGAATATATAAGGATGCTTTCCGTTTACATACAATATTTCATTTCTGCTGGCATCTACCGCACCTGTTTTGTCGGCAACAAAAACGCCGGCCGGAATTTGCGAAAGGGCATGCTCATCCCAATACTGGCGGCCTAACAAGCGGAGCATTTTTTCGCTGGCGGCTTTGCTGAAAATCGCTCCATCAACAATTTTTTTCATTATGGTTGCCATTTCCCGTGGTGTGGTTTGCCCCCATCCATAAACAGTCCAATCGCCCTTCCTTCCCGGCGTTCTGCTGTTTACGCGGGTGGCGGCGAGTCCGAGGCTATCCATCAATTGGTTAATTCTTGCTCCCGTGCCGGCAAGCGCCTGCAGCCACAGGCTGGCACAGTTGTCGCTTACGGTAATCATCAGCATCATTACTTTGCCCAGTTCTATAGTGGCGCTGTCTTTAAAGCCAGAGAGCAGGTCATCACCTTCGCTATAGAAAAGAGAATCCCTGTACATGAGCGTTTGATGGTAGTTCAATTCCCCCGATTCAATTTTTTGCATGATGCCGATGAGGATCGGGATTTTAACAATGCTGGCTGTAGGAAATAGGGTATCCGCATGTATTGCTGCAAAACTATGATGTTTTAGTTCCTGTACGTAAACGCCTACCTCGCCGTTGAACCCTTTCACCGCTTCTGTAAGCAGGGATTGTAATTTTTTGTCCATTTTTTGCGCTGTGGCGGTGCTGATAGTTGCACTGAGCAGAATAGTGATTAAAATTCTCATGCAATGAATGTAATAATTATTGGGGAACGGGAAACAACCTCATTTCGACTTAACGAACGGATGATGGAATTTTAAACGGCTATACTTGTGGGGGAAATCTGCCTGGAAATGCAACTAATGCGAAACATGATCAAGTGATTTCTTATACACTTCCAATGCCCGCTTACGCGCATAGTCGTGTTCAACAATGGGCGTAATATAGCCGGGTTTGAAATGTGGGATCCATTTTTTTATATAGACCAGGTCGGGGTCAAATTTTTGGGTTTGTTCCCATGGGTTGAATATCCTGAAATAAGGAGCGGCATCACAACCACTGCCTGCAGCCCATTGCCAGTTGCCATTGTTGGAGGATAACTCGTAGTCGACCAGTTTTTCAGCAAAGTACGCTTCACCCCATCGCCAGTCGATCAGTAAATGTTTGGTGAGAAAACTGGCAACGATCATGCGTACGCGGTTATGCATCCAACCCGTTTCGTTGAGCTGGTGCATGCCCGCATCCACAATCGGGTAACCGGTTTCGCCCCGGCACCAGCATTCAAATTCCTGTTCGTTATTCCGCCACCGTATATGATCGTACTTCTTTTTAAAACTTTGATGCACTACGTAAGGAAAATGAAAAAGAATCATCATAAAAAAATCACGCCATATCAATTCATTCAGCCATTGTTCGTTCAATTGATCAGCTAACCTGGCGATCTGCCTCACACTTACCGTTCCAAATCGCAAATGCACACTTAACTTAGAAGTGCCATCAACGGCAGGCAGGTTGCGTGTTTCGTGATAGCTTTGTATCGCCGGTTTGTCTACCGTGGGTGGAGGAATATTGATGTCCACTCTTTCAAAACCGATTTCCTGTAATGATGGTAAATAAAATGCTTCAGTAACGTGAAGGTTTGATAAGTATGCTTCACTGCGGAAACAGGTGTTTTTGCAGGACATAAAATTTTTTTTCCACACCCTTGAGTAAGGGGTAAAAACCGTATAAGGTGTGCCGTCCGCTTTTACTACTTCTGATTTTTCAAAGATCACCTGGTCTTTATAAGTAGTAAAAGAGATTTGCTGCTCCATCAAATAATTTTTGACCTGTGTATCCCTTTCTATTGCGTAAGGCTCATAATCGTGATTG
>DASUFG010000152.1:0-14890 GCA_036274715.1 Agriterribacter sp. | reverse complement strand
CCATAGTTCCCCGCATTTTTAGCGAACCCAACACCACCTGGTGCTGCGCGGGTGTACCTTTCCTCTACACAAATATTCATCGGTTTGGGGAAATAGGGCCCGGCAGGACTCAATATGATGAGGAACTTATATTTGTCGGATGGGCGAACGCCCAGCACGGTGTCGGTTGCAAACATAAATGGCCGGATATAGAGCGAATGATCCTCCTTGCCGGGTATCCAGTTCTTATCTAAATCAACCAGGCGACGCATGCCTTCCATAAAAATTTCTTCGGGTACCTGCGGCATATTCATGCGATGTGCCGAGATATTAAAACGCCGGAAATTATCAAAAGGCCTGAAAATAAACGCTTCGCCGTTTTTATCCTTATAGGCCTTAATGCCTTCAAAAATCGCCTGCCCATAGTGAAGCGCCGCTAAAGAGGGCTCTAACACCAAAGGCTGGTATGGTTTTATCTCAACATTTGTCCATTTACCATTTTCATATTCTGCTTCCAGCATATGATCAGTAAAATATTTTCCAAACGGCAAATTCCCAAGATCGATATCACGCAACTTGCTTCTTTCTATTTTTGTAACCTGTATATCCAAAGCGGCAACCATAAAACGCTATTTTTGTTGCAAAGAAACAAAAAAATATCCGAGGCTGGCGAGCCGTTTATCAATTTGTATGAGTCTTAAAAATGTAAAACTACCAGAAACGGTGATAGCAAACCTGTATACAACGCCCCTGGTTTGTTTAACGGAGGCAGAACCTGAAACACCAGTTCCAACAACCGCTTTGAAATTCCTGGGATCTAATCAAAAACAAATTACCATCGTGGTTAATACCAGTGAGGCACCTTTTCTTACCGATAAATCTTTCAATTTTCTCACCGGCGTATTGAATGCCTGTAAACTGAATATGGCAGACGTGGCTGTTTTTAACATGCATCAATGGCCCGATATGAATTACAACAGCGTTAACACAACCTCTCACCCGGTAGTTACGCTCCTTTTTGGGGTTTCACCACAAGAGATCGGGCTACCTCTTCAATTTCCACATTTCCAGGTTCAGCGATATAATAATGTTACCTATACCTGGGCGCCGGATCTTGATCGTATTGAAAAAGACAAGTTGATAAAAACCCAGTTATGGGCCAGCTTAAAAACCATTTTCCAGCTTAAATGATGGCTCTATATGCAAAAACTTATTTTCGCTACCAATAACCGGCACAAAGCGGAAGAACTGCGATCGGTGCTGAAAGGAGGCTTCGATATTGTAACCCTTGCTGAAGCAGGCATTGATATTGATATTCCCGAACCTTATCATACTTTGGAGGAAAACGCAAGAGAAAAAGCCGTTACCATTTATACTTTAACAGGTATGGATTGTTTTGGAGAGGACACGGGTTTGGAAACGGCTGCATTGAATGGTGAACCCGGCGTGAAAAGTGCAAGATATGCGGGAGAAGGAAAAAATTTTGCGGACAATATTGAAAAACTCCTCGACAAGCTCAAGGATAAAGCCAACCGGAGCGCCAGGTTCAGAACTGTTATTTCATTGCTATGGGGAGGTGTTGAATACCAGTTTGAAGGAATCTGCAACGGCAATATTACCTATGAACCAAGAGGAGAAAATGGTTTTGGATACGATCCCATTTTTATACCCGAAAGCGCCGGCAAAACCTTTGCAGAAATGAATTTGGATGAAAAAAACCAATACAGCCATAGAAGCAAGGCAGTACAGCAATTGGTACATTTTTTACTAAAAACAAAAAAACACCCTGGTGCACAGGGTTAAAACATCAAATGAACAGCAGAACTGTTTATCCTACTACATGCACATACAAAGCAACCATAGTACCAGTGAAAGCGACTTAATACAGGGATGCCTTGCCGGAGACCGCGGTTTCCAGGAGAACCTGTATAAAAAGTTTGCAGGTAAGATGTTTGCCATCTGCCTCAGGTACAGCAACAAAGCCGAAGACGCACAGGATATTTTGCAGGATGGATTTGTAAAGGTTTTTAAGAACCTGCATCGCTACAGGGGTGATGGCTCATTTGAAGGATGGGTGCGAAGGATATTTGTAAACACCGCCATTGAACATTATCGCAGGCAAACCAATCTTTACCCGGTTACCGAAAGTCATGAAAATGCGCTGGAAACAAAGGAATTATCAGCCTTAGATAAGTTGAGCATGAAGGACCTGATGAACATCATCCAGCAATTGTCGCCGGGTTACAGAACGGTGTTTAATTTATATGCGGTGGAAGGTTATTCGCACAAAGAAATTGCAGACATGCTGGGTATCAGCGAAGGAACCAGTAAATCGCAGTTTGCAAGAGCCCGGGGCGTTTTACAGCAACTTATTGAAACAAAGAAAATATCGCCATAATCCTTTCCGAACCCCTCTTATGAAATGGGAAAATGAACTATATAACCATGAAGTAAACCCGCCTGAAAAGGTCTGGGACGGAATTGTACATGACCTTGATAATGAGTTTATCGCCTTCAAGCAAGCTTTGTACAATGCATCGGTTCAACCACCAGCCCACCAATGGGATGCGATCCGACACAGGCTTCATTCCAATGCTGGTTCTCCACCCAAAATCATTGCCAACGTATTGCGCATAGTTGCAGCTGCGGCATTTATCGGGGTTTCTTTCTTTGCAGTCAATTATTTAATGACCGAACGGGCTGGTAACATCACTATAGTAACCGACGAAACCCCTGCTCCGGCTAAAATCTTTCAAAAACAAGAAAAAGCAACGCCAACGGCGCCAGGCGCCAACAAAAGAATTACATTTCCTGTCACGAACCCCAGTATGGCATCAATGATTTCCCTTCCTAAAAAAAGAAAAACAAATATCAATACAGCAATCATTAATGATAATAATAGCGATAAACATTTTAGCCACGCAACAGTCCACATTTTATCGGTATCCAGCGACTATCCGGCTATTACCGATCGCTATGCACCCGATCAGGCTGCCACTAAACGGATCCGGGATTTAAAGGGCAGGATCAGGGAAGATGTGCAATTGCAGGATTTACACAGCAGCTACTTCTTCACCACGGGGGCTAACGGGCAGGCGGTAAGGGTATCATCAAAATTCAGAAATATCATCCAGTATCTCAACAGCAGTGATGGTGAACAGTGGATGGAGACCATGATGAAAGAGAAACAAAACTGGGAAAATTTATTTAAGCAATGGAAAACAGAAGTGGGCCATTCCATTGTTCTGCCGTCTGCAGGAAATTTCATGGATATTGCGGAGATGATGCAACTGCTGCAAACCCACTATAACAAATAGTTTTCCTGCACCATATCCCTTTTTATCTTTATCAAAAATAAAACATGCCAAGAATAAAGCTGGAACTACCCGAAGTGTTTTCATTTCATACCACTATACCCATTCGTATCACCGACATTAACTATGGCGGACATGCAGGTAACGACAGTATTCTTTCAATCATTCATGAAGCAAGGATGCAATTTTTACAAAAATACGGCTATGATGAAAAAGAATTTGCCGGCGTTGGTTTGATTATGGGTGATGTGGCAATTGAATTTAAGAAAGAATTGTTTTATGGAGAGATGGTAGAGGTATCGGTAACGGCAAATGCATTTGAACGCGTGAGTTTTGACATTGTATACAGGCTAAACACGTTCAGGAACGATAAGCATGTAACCGTAGCCGTTGCCAAAACTGGTATGGTTTGTTTCGATTACAGCACCAAGAAGATCACGTCAATCCCCGAAGCAGCAAAAATTGCGCTGGCTCAGTAATTCAGCCCTAATCTTCACTTTTTTCGGTTACAACCGCAAGTCCATCGGAAATATCAAATTTTCCTGATTTCATAATGGCTTTGAATCCCCCTTTTACATCCACCAGGTTGCGATATCCACGCGACCGGAGTATCGAATTGAATATCATGCTGCGATACCCACTGGCGCAATGCACGTAAGCCGTTTTATTTTTGTCCACTTCGCTAAGATGATCATTGATATAATCCAGCGCAAAGTTTTGTGCACCATGGATATGAGCGGCAACATATTCGTCCTCTTTACGTACATCAATCACAGTCGGTTCGGGTTCCGATTTCATACGTTTGACAAACTCGTTAACTGTAATACTCTCAACCTGGTCTGTTTCCTTGCCCGCTTTCGTCCAGGCCTCCATGCCGCCATGCAGGTACCCGATAGCGCCATCATAACCTACTCTCGCCAGGCGGGTTACCACTTCTTCTTCCCTGCCTTCGCCGGCAATAATTAATATCGGTTGCTGAATATCAGGAATAAGTGCTCCAACCCAGGGCGCAAAGCTACCATCGATGCCTATATTTACTGAATTGGGTATAAATGATTTTGCGAAAACCTGCGGGGCCCGGGTATCCAGCATCAACGCGCCGGTTTCATTAGCTGCCGCTTCAAAAGCCTCGGGATCCAGCGCCTGCATTCCCTGTTTCAACACACGGTTAATGCTTTCATAGCCATGTGCATTCATCATTACGTTCTTTGAAAAATAGGCAGGTGGTGGTGTTAAGCCTTCCGTTACTGCGGCAATAAATTCCTCCTTGCTCATGGGCTGCAACGCGTAATTGTATTGTTTTTGATTGCCCAGGGTATCGGTAGTTTCCGTGCTCATATTTTTACCACATGCCGAACCCGCACCATGCGCCGGGTAAATAACGATATCGTCGGGCAATGAAAGTATTTTATTGTGCAAAGATTCGTAAAGGTAGCCTGCTAATTTTTCCTGCGTGAGGTCACTGCTGATTTCCTGCGCCAGGTCCGGCCTGCCCACGTCTCCAATAAAAAGCGTATCCCCACTAAACAAAGCCTTTGGCTTACCCGTTTCATCACTTAACAGGTAACAGGTACTTTCCATGGTATGCCCGGGCGTATGTAATACCCTGATGCTGGCATTCCCCAATGTAAATACCTCATCATCTTTGGCTATATAAGCATCAAATGAAGGTTCGGCTTCAGGACCATACACAATGGCAGCACCGGTTTCACCAGCCAGGTCTAGATGGCCTGATACAAAATCGGCATGAAAATGGGTTTCAAAAACGTATTTAATTTTTGCATGGTTAGCTTCTGCTTTTTTAATATAGGGTTTCACTTCCCGCAGGGGATCAATAATAGCCACTTCAGCGTTACTTTCAATGTAATACGCACCCTGCGCTAAACAACCGGTATATATCTGTTCTACCCTCATATGATGTATTTATTGTTGCAAAATTAAGCAGGGTGAAAATGAAAAGTGGGGTAACTTTCTTAAAATGATTTGACACACCAACAAATGATGGTGCTTTATTACAATGCTGTTAATTCCTGCAAGATGATATAAGTGCCCGTTAATAAAACAAACCAACCGAAACCCCGCTTCAATTTTTCGGAAGCTATTTTTTTCGCTAACTGGATGCCGATTAAGATGCCCGCAGTAGCAATCGCGGTAATGCTCAATAAAAAAATCCAGTGAATATGGTAATGACCGATGTCGCCCCCAAAACCAACCAGCGAATTAATAGCAATAATGAACAAGGAAGTACCCACGGCTTCCTTCATGGGCAATTGCAGTAAAAGCACCAACGCCGGAATAATAAGAAACCCACCACCAGCACCCAAAAAGCCGGTAACGCATCCAATGCCTAGTCCAAATAAAGCAAGCTGCATATAATCTACCATGCTGCGTGTACGGGTGGCAGTTGCCTTTTGATTGTCACCCTTTTTTAGCATTGATACAGAAGCAATGAGCATTAAAACAGCAAATAAAATCATAGTGAGCGCCGACTTTGTAACTGTAAAACCCTGCACCATCCATAGGTTTTCGGGAATATGTGGCACGATATATTTTCTTACCACAAAAACGGTGGCCGGTGATACAATGCCCAGGGGTAATGCAAGGGTGATACTCGCATTGCCTTTTTTGAAATTAATATAGGCGCCTGTAAGACTGGTTATACCAACAATAAAAAGAGAATACGAAACAGCGGTAACGGGCGGCAAACCAAATAAATAAACCAACAGCGGAACGGTAAGAATAGATCCTCCCCCACCAATAAGCCCCAGTGAAATTCCAATTAAAACAGCCGCAAAATACCCAACGATGTCCATTCTATCAGTATTACCATGAAATTATTGAAAAATAACCGCTTGCAAATCAAATCAATAATTGCCCATCTTTTTGACGGGCGCGACGGCAATGCAGCGCTGCGGGGCAGTTGCATGTCATATTTTTATTATAATCATAATTATCGATGACTGTAGTCGAAATAACCAAAAGATCAGTTTCATTTACGATGTCGGTTTGGGTAACATCAAAATTAAGCCTATTTTGAACTCTTTTTATCACATGCAACACACCCCTTATACTCCGGCAACAGGTAAGTATTACGCCTTGAGTTTGTATTATTTTTTTTTCATCCTCTTACTATTTTTTGTTCAAAGCACTTCCGCGCAAAATACATCCGCCAAGGATTTACTAGAAAGCCAAAAGTCCAATGCAATTGGCTTATATTATCAATCTTTACAAACACAATCCGGGTTGTATAATGGCAGCGAATATGTTTCGTATGCACACTTATTAAAGGAAGGGCACCCTTATTTTGACACTGCGGTTCTCACCCCGGGCTGGGTGTATTACGATAACCTGCTGTACCAGGATGTTCCGATGCTGTACGACATCATTTCCGATGAACTGATTGCCAGGCATTTCAACAATGTCTTTTTGATTCAACTAATCCGCTCCAAAGTGGATTCATTTGGCGTGTTGAACCATCAGTTCCTCCACCTGGGAACAGACAGCACCAAAAATGAAAATATCCGCGAAGGGTTTTATGACAGGCTATACAATGGCAAAATAAAACTGTTCGTAAAAAGGTCAAAAAACATACAGGAGTCTATTGTCGACCTGCAGGTGGAAAGAAAAGTATATCAAAAAGATAAATACTTTGTTTATAAAGAAGGCACTTACTATGAAGTATATACGCAGAAGTCAATATTACAGTTATTCCCCGACAAAAAGGTGGAACTCAGGCAAATGCTGAGAAAGCAAAAAATAAAATTCAAAAAAAACCGCGAATACGCCATGAAACTTATGGTTCAGCAATACGATGCATTAAACCATTGATATGAAGCAGCTAGTATTTCTTTCGTTATTCATTCCTTTTTTGTTGCTTCAGCATGTTAAATCTGTTGCTCAGCAAAAAGAATTGCTGGTCAGTGGAGATTTCAAAAATCTCAACGCCACTCAATTTATCCAGGAACTGGAGAAAAAAACGGGTTACCATTTCTACTACGATACAACCGGCATTGATAGCGTAAAAGTAGATTTTAGTGCGGAGGGTCAAACGTTACAACAAGTGTTGGAAACCGCTTTTGCCAATACCACCTATACATATGCCGTGTACGATCAGCAGGTATTTATTACAACGGGAACAGCTATCGTAACCACATTGCCTGACGATTTTTTTATAAAAAAAGTCCGCAGCAACGACTCGGCTTCATCGAGATATATCATTACTTCGATAGAGGAAGACCATGTGTCGCCAAACAATAGCTCCGAAAATAAGTTGTACGAAATAGGCATAAAAACCACCGGGCCTTTACAGGGTGTGGTGAAACTGGCAGGTTATATAAAAGATATCAGCACGGGCGAACCGGTTACAGGCGCCGCAGTTTTTGTTGAAAAACTAAAAATTTCGGTAACCAGCGACCAGTTTGGCTACTATTCCATTACGCTTCCCAGGGGAAGACACCTGCTGAATATACAGAGCCTGGGTAAAAAAGATACCTGGCGGCAGGTAATGTTATATGGCGATGGGGTATTGAATATCGATATGAAGGATCACATTCTTTCCCTTAAGGCTGTAATTATCTCTGCAAAAAAAGCGGCGAATATCAACAGCCTCCAGATGGGGGTTGAAAAAGTAGATATCAAAACCATCAAGCAGATACCGGTTGTATTTGGAGAGGCGGATATTTTAAGGGTGATACAAACATTACCGGGTGTTAAAACGGTGGGCGAGGCCAGTACCGGCTTTAATGTAAGAGGAGGGTCGGCGGATCAAAACCTGATTCTTTTTAATGATGCCACGATATACAATCCTTCTCATTTTTTTGGCTTCTTTTCAGCCTTTAATCCCGATGTAGTAAGCAGCGTGGAATTATATAAAAGCAGCATCCCCGCTAAATATGGGGGAAGGCTATCTTCTGTGCTGGACGTGGTAAGCAGGGAAGGCAATAAGAAAAAAATCGCTGGTTCTGCGGGTATAGGCCTCCTTACCAGCAGGATTAATGTGGAAGGCCCGCTCATTAAAGACAGAACTTCCTTCATTGTTGGTGGGCGTGCCACGTATGCTAACTGGCTTTTGAAGTATTTACCAGACGAATATAAAAACAGCAAGGCCGGGTTTTACGATGCAAACCTTTTGATCAGCCATAAGATCAATGATAAAAACGATTTATACGTCACCGCGTATTTAAGCAATGACCGGTTTAACCTGAACAGTGATACGGTATATGGTTACGGCAACAAAAACATCGTGCTGAAATGGAAGCATGTGTATAATAATAAATTACAAAGCATTCTCAGTGCAGGGTACGACGGTTACGGGTACACGATATTCAGCGAAAAAAACCCGGTGAACGCGTATGATATGAATTTTAAAATCAATCAATCCAACGTCAAACTGCATTTTAACTATTTCCTGAACTCCAAACACACGCTTGACTTTGGGTTAAGCTCAATTTACTATACCCTCCACCCGGGCTCGTTTCAGCCACGGGGCGATAAATCGCTGGTTGTGCCCGACGTGGTGAGCAGGGAACAGGCATTGGAAAGCGCTGCCTATCTCACCGAAAAATATAATATCACTTCGCGGCTTTCTGTGCAAGGGGGCGTTCGTTTCTCGCTATATAATTATACCGGACCAAAAACGGTGTATTCCTATGCCGATGGAATACCGAAAGAAGAAAGCAATATCATCGATACTACACAATATCCCAAGGGCAAGATCATCAATAGCTATAGCGGGCCCGAGTACCGGTTGTCAATCAGGTATGCATTGACGGACAACTTTTCTATAAAGGCAGGCTACAATTCCATGCGTCAGTACATTCATACCCTCTCCAACACAGCAGCCATCGCACCTACCGACATCTGGAAATTGAGCGATCCTAATATTAAACCACAATACGGCGACCAGTTTGCGATTGGATTTTACAAAAATTTCAAATCCAACACCATTGAAACCTCGGTAGAAACCTATTATAAGAGACTAAAGGATGTGCTGGATTATAAAAGTGGAGCAAAGCTGGTATTAAACCCGCATATAGAAACTGATGTATTTAATACCAATGGAAAAGCTTATGGAGTAGAACTGATGATCAAGAAATTAACCGGCAAACTCAATGGCTGGATCAGCTATACTTGGTCGCGTACCCTGCTTCAAATGGATGATTCCACCAAGGGGCAGATCATTAACCAGGGAGAGTATTATCCCGCCAATTACGACAAGCCGCACGAAGTAACTCTGGTGGGAAATTACAGGTTTTCGCACCGGTTCAGTTTTTCTTTGAATACTACCTACAGTACGGGCAGACCTATAACTATTCCGATTGGCAGGTACTATTATGCAGGCAGTATGCGGGCATTGTATTCCGACAGAAATGCTTATCGCATTCCTGATTATTTCAGAATAGACATATCCATGAATATAGAAGGGAACCATAAAGTTCACCAGAAAACACATAACTCATGGACATTTGGCGTATACAACTTACTGGGAAGAAAAAATCCGTATTCGGTGTATTTTGTTTCGGAAGATGGGGTAATCAACGGCTATAAATTATCCATTTTTGGAGCGGCAATTATTTACGCCAATTTTAATATCAGGTTTTGATAAATAAAAAGAAGTGAAATTATTTTGTTACACACTGCTGTTTATCGTTTGTCTTTCAGCAACTGCATGCAAGGAAAAATACGAACTGCCCGAAGCCGTGGTAAACAAAGATTACCTGGTGGTGGAAGGTTTTATTGACGGTGGTAATGACAGCACATTTATCAGGCTAAGCAGAACCGTTACTCCAAATGATACCAACAGGATCAAAACAGAAGTTGGTGCCAGGGTTAGCATAGAAAGTGAAAATGGCGACAATTTTCTTCTTCATGAAATACAACCGGGCGTATATGCACTAGCTCCCTTGTTGTTTGACCCATCAGCAAAATACAGGCTTGCCATTACCGCAAAAGGGAAATCGTACTTGTCAGACTATGTAGAAATAAAAAAAACACCGGTGATAGACAGCGTGAACTGGACGCGTGAACCCAATGGCGTGCAGGTGTATGTGAATACACATGATACTCAAAACAAAACCCAATATTACAACTGGCAGTACCACGAAACCTGGGAATTTCATACTTATTATTCGAACTGGGAATATGTAAACTACCAGATGGTTCCCAGGACCCATCCAGAACTCATCTTTGAATGTTGGCAATCGCATATCTCTTCCCACATTATCATTGGTTCATCTGCAAAACTTAGCGAAGATATCATCTACAACTACCCGATTGCTTTCATACCCGACGACTCGTGGAAGATTGAAAGCAGGTACAGCATTTTGGTAAAACAAAATGCGCTCAGCCAGGGTGCATATGAATACCTGGAGAACATGAAAAAAAATTCCGAACAACTGGGGTCTATATTTGATCCGCAACCTTCTACCAGCAACGGGAATATTCATTGTATCAGCGATCCAAAGGAAATAGTGCTTGGTTACCTGTACAGCAGCACAACGGTTGAGAAAAGAATTTTTATTACCCGTAGTGAAGTGCCCGGTTGGAAATACCGGTTCTCGTGCGCGGAACTGTTTGTACCCCTGGATAGCCTGCTGTTTTATTTTGGTGGCGATGGATTATTACCAACCCGGCAGGAAATACGCCCGACTGATCAAAAACCAGGATACGTAGGGTCAGAAAAATATTGTGTGGATTGTACTGTAACGGGAACCAACGTAAAACCGGATTTTTGGTAGTTATCGAAGATTTCTGGAAGAGCAAGATATACTCCATTGCCATCCAGGGTTAAATAAAAAGAAATGAAATCATTTTGTTACATGCTGTTGTGTATTGTTTTTCTTTCAGCGGCTTCCTGCAAAGAAAAATACGACCTGCCTCAAACGGTGGCGAACAAAGACTACCTGGTAGTGGAAGGCTTTATTGACGGTGGTAACGACAGTACCTTCATTACACTCAGCAGAACAGTTACCCCGGGCGATACCACGCAGATCAAAATGGAACAGGGAGCAATAGTAAGCGTGGAGGGCGAAAGTGGAGAGAATTTCGGGCTCAATGAAATAGCCGCCGGACAGTATGCCACTGCCCCCCTGCCGCTGAACCCCCAGGGTAAATACAGGCTTGCCATTACAACCCGTAACGGCAAAGCATACCAGTCGGATTATGTGGATGTAAAAAAAACACCGGCAATAGACAGTATCAGTTGGTCGCGGGAGCCCAACGGGGTGCAGCTATATGTAAACACGCATGATGATGAAAACCAAACAAAGTATTACAACTGGGAATACGACGAAACCTGGGAGTATTACTCTTTTTACTATTCGATCTGGGAGTACAAAAACGGAACGATGGATTACAGAAATAATCCAAACCTCTTATTTCGATGCTGGCAGTCGTATAAATCAAGCAATATCATCATTGGTTCATCCGCAAAGCTCAGTAAGGACATTATCTATAACCAGCCTATTAGCTTCATTCCGGATGACTCCTGGAAGCTTTCAAGCCGGTATAGTATAATCGTAAAACAAAGGGCACTCAGCAAGGGTGCCTATGAATACCTGCAGAATGTCAAAAAAAATTCAGAACAGTTGGGATCTATTTTTGACCCCCAACCTTCTACCAGTAATGGTAATATTCATTGCATGAGCGATGCACAGGAAACGGTTTTGGGCTATGTGTATAGTAGTACACTGGTTGAAAAAAGAATTTTCATCACCGCCAGTGAAGTGAAGGATTGGAAATACCATTTTTGGTGTGAACAAGAAATTTCCGTAAAAAATGACCCAGACAGTCTTAAAATATATTTTGAAGGCCAATTGTATATTCCCACTACTGAAATAAGGGTAGGCCCATTCATTGAAAGCTATAAAGCTTCCACAAGATTTTGTGTAGACTGTACGGTTAGGGGGGGCTCCAGCGAAAAACCTGATTTCTGGTAGCATGTGATTGAATTATTTAAAACTCATTTTTGAATTATTATAAAAATGCGAATCAATCTTTTTTTTAAACGCCCCTTCATGACATGCTTCATTTTACTGCTTCAGCATGCCCAGGCGCAAAATAATGCGGTTGCCGACTTACAGCAACAGTTTAAACAATACAATGAGCATAGCTTTACCGAGAAAGTTTACCTGCATGTTGATCGCAACTTCTATGTAGCCGGAGAAATAATATGGTTCAAAGCATATGTTACCGACGGCGTTATGGGTTACACATCTAACCTTAGTAAAATAGCTTATGTAGACGTTATCGGCAAAAACAATAACCCCTATCTCCAGGCAAAAATAGCCCTGAACAATGGGCTGGGCAATGGATCGTTTTATCTTCCCGCCAATATCCCTTCCGGCACCTATAAAATCAGAGCCTATACCAACTGGATGAAGAATGCGGATCCTGACTATTATTTTGAAAAGTCCCTTACCATCATCAACACACTTGCTGATACCGGCTTACCCCCCGTTGACAGCGCCACCGGTTTTCACATACAATTTTTTCCGGAAGGCGGCAATCTTGTAGCTGGTATAGAAAGCAAAGTAGCTTTTAGAATGACCGATAAAAATGGAAAAGGCGTAAATGATTTTTCAGGTGTGTTAGTGGACAATAATACCGACACCATTCTTCATTTTAAACCATTGCATGCCGGCATTGGCACTTTCATATTCACCCCATTATCGGGGCATACTTATACCCCCTATATTAATAGCGCTTCAGTAGAAGCACTAACCGGGAATATGCCCGAAGCGCTTTCCAACGGCTATGTGATGCAACTGAATACACCTTCACCAGGTAAAATAAGTATTGCTATACAGTCCAGTCAAAGTGCATCAGCGGCTGGCGCTGAAGTTTATTTGATTACCCAAACAAAAGGCGTCATAAAATCGGCCCAGGCTAAACCGCTTCAGTCGGGCAGCGTTCAATTTGATATTGATGAAGATGTATTAGGCGAAGGCATCAGCCAGTTCACTGTATTCAGCAGCCAGCAACAGCCTGTTTGTGAGCGACTATATTTTAAAAGACCGACAGATCAGCTGCACATAGAGGCTAAAACAAATGAAGCGAACTATACCACAAGAAAAAAGGTCAGGCTGCATGTCAGTTCCCACAATAGAAATTCATTGCCCGCAGATTTGTCGGTTACTGTATTCAGGCTCGATGGCCTGCAGGCAGAGGAACAAAACAATATTTATAGTTATTTATGGCTAAGTTCCGACCTGAAAGGAACCGTGGAATTTCCCTCTTATTACTTTCAGAATAACAATGACAGCACTAATACAGCCCTGGATAACCTGATGCTTACCCATGGGTGGAGAAGATTCAAATGGACTGATGTACAACAAAACAAAAAACCTGTTTTGAGTTTTCTGCCCGAATACGAGGGACATATTATAGAGGGAAAGATTACGGACACGATTACCAGGAAACCGTATGCGGAAGCAACTGCCTATTTTTCCTTGCCTACCGTAAATACAAAGTTCTATACCTCCACATCCGATGCGAATGGCAATCTTCGATTTTATACGCGCGGCATTTATGGCCCGGGCGAATTGGTGGCGCAGGCTGAAGGCTTAAAAGCGGCAGGATGTAATATTGAGATCAACACCCCTTTTTCTGATCAATATTCATCACGCAAACTTTCGCCCCCCACAATTTCACCTAAGCAAAAAAATGCATTGGAAATCAACAGCATTAACGCCCAAGTACAAAAAAAATATGCCGCCGATCAGCTGAAGAAATTCCTGTTACCTACGATAGACACAACTTCGTTTTATGGCAAAGCCGATGAAAGCTACCTCCTCGATAACTACACGCGTTTTACCACCATGGAAGAAGTATTGCGGGAATATGTTCTAGGCGTGATAGTGGGAAGGTCCGAAAAGAAATTTCACCTCACGGTGGTTGATTTACCCAACCGCGGGTTGTTTAAAGATAACCCGCTTGTGCTGCTGGATGGCGTACCGGTTCAGGATGTTGATCGTTTTATGAGTTACGATCCTTTAAAAATCAGGAAACTTGAAGTTGTAAAAAGAAAATATTACTATGGCCCATTGCTGCTTCATGGCATACTCAACTTCACCACGTATAAGGGCAATATGGAAGGTTACCAGTTTGACCGGGAATCTATAGTGGTAGACTTTGAAGGCATGCAGTTGCAAAGAGAATTTTACATGCCGGTGTATGAAACAACCGAACAAATGTCCAGCCGTAAAGCCGATTTCAGAAACCTTTTATTCTGGTCGCCGGATGTGATAACGAATGAGAATGGGGACGCTGATTTGGAATTTTACACGAGCGATGTAAAGGGTAAATATATTGGGGTAATTGAAGGAATAACACGGGATGGAAAGGCTGGAACCAACACATTCGGGTTTGAAGTAAAGGCCCAGGATTAACACCTATTCCCGTTCAAAAAAGGCAGCATTCTCCAAGACCCCGGCAATTGAGCTTGTTGAAATAGGCATGAAATGACTATTTAGATACCTGGAATTTCCCGGATTCGACGATTTTTCCGGCTTTATCGCGCAGCTGAAAAATATATACACCACGGGTAAAATCAGAAAGGTTTACCTGGTTGGCTACCGATACATTACTGATCTCGAAAA
>DASUFG010000151.1:0-6467 GCA_036274715.1 Agriterribacter sp. | reverse complement strand
TTTTGGAACAGGTACCCCAATTTTTGTAGCCAGTGCATTATTAAAAAACTTCTCATCAGCACTCCACCAGAAGGGGTTATTAATAACTGATGTACCGCTGATAGCTGCATTTTTTAGAAATGCCCGGTAAAAAGGAACATCCTGCGATATGCGGTCAACAATGACTGTGTACCCACTTGGTTCACCCTGCATTACTTTGTCAATCGACACAGATTCCGCGATAATTCCATCAGGTCTTTTACTGTTAATTCTTTCCACGAAAGCATTTGGGAAAGTCCTTTCTTTACCATGAAGGATTCCGATTTTTTTCATGCTGATTGTTTTCCCGGACAGTGGTGCCAGGGTGGTTGAGAATAAGTTTTATATGTGTATTGTAAGATAGCTAAAAACTATTTTATCATATCAAATTATCTTTAAATCTTTCCGTTATATTTGAAGCGGATGCTTACAAAAAATAAATCAGTTTTACCGGTACTCAGCCATCGCATTTCTTCCGGCTGCCTGCAACGGGAAGTGCGTGTTGATTTTTTTATGCCCCATTCTTTTGATGGAAAAAAGAAGATTAGTTTACTGCTGATCAACGATGGTCAGGATATGAAAGAGCTTGGTTTGGCAAATATGCTCTCAGCATTATACGAGCAAAATGCCATCGAACCCATATTTTGCGTGGGTATACATTGTGGTGCAGACCGGAAAAATGAATATGGTACCGCCCTGGTACTTGACTATAAGGGACGGGGGGCGAAAGCTTCTTTGTATACTCAATTTATCCTGCATGAATTACTTCCATTTATCCACCGGCAAACCGGCATTCGTTCTTTTAAGGACAAGTCCTTTGCAGGGTTTTCATTAGGTGGGCTCTCCGCATTAGATATTGTATGGAATCATCCCGAGGAATTTCTTAAAGCCGGTGTTTTCAGTGGTTCACTTTGGTGGAGGACCAGGGCGCTGGACGAAGGTTATGTTGAAGAAACCGACCGTATCATGCACGCCCAGGTACGAAAAGGCGGTTATTATCCCTGGCTTAAATTCTTTTTTGAAACCGGCACGTTGGATGAAACGGAAGACCGGAATAATAATGGCATCATCGATGCTATTGATGATACGATGGACCTGATAAAAGAACTGCAGTTAAAGGGTTATCACCCTCATCATGATATTGCTTACCTCGAGCTAAAAGATGGAACTCACAACGTGGCAACATGGGCGAAAGCCATGCCTTACTTTTTAAGATGGGGTTGGGAGCTGAGTGGCGGAAATGAGGATATTGTTGTGAGTGCCAATACCCGTTAAGCAGGTTTTCGGTCTGCCGGCGTCGTGATTATAACCGCCTGGTAAGGTCTCTTCTTTTCTATTTGATACCAGTTTAACAGACTTCACTATGTTCGGCTATCCATATCAAACCGGTAATTCGTAACTTTGGCAAAATTTTTTGAATGTTCAACACTATAGAGAGTGCTATTGAAGATATAAAGAACGGGAAGTTAGTGATTGTGGTGGATGATGAAGATCGGGAAAATGAAGGTGATTTTATTACCGCGGCCCAAAATGCCACTCCTGAAATCATAAATTTCATGACCAAGAATGGTCGGGGATTGATATGCGCTCCTTTAACAGAAGAACGTTGCGCCGAACTAAACCTCGATCTGATGGTTGTCAGCAATACCTCGTTGCATGAAACTCCTTTCACTGTATCTGTTGATCTTTTAGGACATGGATGTACTACAGGCATTTCGGCGCACGATCGATCCAAAACCGTTCAGGCATTAATAAATCCCCAAACAAAGCCGGCAGAACTGGGCCGACCAGGGCATATTTTCCCTTTAAAAGCTAAGTCTGGTGGTGTTTTGAGGCGGGTAGGACATACTGAAGCAACGATCGATTTGGCCCGGCTGGCAGGGTTTGATGCACCGTATGGAGGAGTATTGGTTGAAATTATGAATGATGACGGGTCGATGGCCCGATTACCCCAACTGCAGGACATTGCTGCAAAATTTGATCTTAAGCTTATTACCATTAAAGATCTTATAGAATACAGGCTAAAGGCGGATTCACTAATCGAAGAAATAGTTAAGGTGGATATGCCCACGAAATATGGCCACTTCAAACTGATTATTTTTAGGGAAAGAAACAACCCTTCAAGTGGCGAGCATATGGCGTTGGTTAAAGGACAATGGCACAAAGACGAGCCCGTATTGGTAAGAGTGCATTCCTCCTGCTTTACAGGCGATATATTAGGATCTTTTCGCTGCGATTGTGGCGAACAGTTACACGAGGCTATGAAAATGGTGGAAAAGGAAGGCAGTGGGGTTGTTTTATATATGAACCAGGAGGGAAGGGGTATTGGATTGGTAAACAAGCTTAAAGCATACAAACTCCAGGAAGACGGAATGGATACCGTAGAAGCCAACCTGCATCTTGGCTTTAATATGGATGAACGGGACTATGGCGTAGGCGCCCAGATTCTTCGTTATCTCGGCGTGCATAAGATGCGTTTGATTAGCAATAATCCAAGAAAAAGGGTGGGATTGGTAGGTTATGGACTGGACGTGGTGGAAAACGTTCCTTTGCATATTTCGCCTAATCCACACAACGAAAAATATCTTCAAACCAAACGAGATAAATTGGGCCATGAAATATTGGGACCCAAATAGTGTGGGGTTATAGTAACCTTCTGTCGATCGGTATTGAACGTTTATACACTACGTTTACTTTTCCAAAATCTTTGTGGTTAGGGTTAATTAAAATGTTGCAGTCTTCCGGCATAATGGCGGAAGGCAACTGAAGTGCGAAATATTCATTTTGCTGTATAAAACGATCTCCTATTTGAGCGAGAGAACTGGGAAATGGATTGTTGTACCAATTATTGGGTAGGCTTTTTTCACTAATGATCAGTATGTTATCATCTGGTATTTCTAAACAAAGCATGCAATAATCTTGAGCCGGTATGCCAGAAATATGCACTACGCTTTCGAGTAAGGCTAGGGCTGGGGTGGCGGCCGTGTACAGCATGTAAGTTCCTTTGCTGTGCCATCTTCCGGGATATTTTGCGGCCCCTGTTCCGTTCAGATCATCAATGTACATGCATTTGCTGATTCTGTATACCTTTCTCATTACGCGAAAATTCCATGTTCTATTCTGCCCAACTCATTCATTAATAAATCTATTCCCATCGAAGTATCTAAGAATGTTTTAGGCTTTTTATTACCTAAAGCCATAACACTGCTGTTCATCCATTGTTTAAAGGCATCCATATTGCCAAAAACCTCTTCTCCGCGGCTATACAGTTTAGCCAGTTCTATTACTCTTTCCGATTGTTCGGGATTTAATTTTTGGGCAGCGGTATACCTTCTGAGTGTTCGGTCTGAGGTTCTGATAATGCCGGAAATTTCCGGGATAGTTATACCGGTATTATCCATCAACGTATCCAGCGATTTTTTTGGGATACCTTTATTGATCATGGGTATAAAATCAGCATTGTTTTGTATTTGATATAAAGCTTCGGATATACCCAACAATGAAAGCGCCCGTTGAACAAACTGTGAAAAAGGGCTTGGTGCTATAGCTGCATATACCATTGCCGGTTCCTCCAACAGGCTGGGAGGCATATCTTCGGGGGAATATTTTTTTGATGTAGGCATGGTTTAAAACTTTACGTGAACTATGTCCCAAAATTACGGTCATTTGTCCGAAAATAAAAACTTTTCTCTTTCTTTCTATTTTTAATAATTAACTAGCATTTCTCTGGCTTCCCAGGTTCATCAGAAACTCGCCCCATTAATTTAAAACATGTTAAGTAACTATGTAATAAACAAATAGTTATATGGAATCAAAAATTTGCCGTGGGTTACTCAACATACCAAAGCCGGCGGTAATCATGATAAATATCCAAAACAACAGGAAAAGTATAGAAGGAACGAGTCCTATTATTGCACATATCCTTCCTGTACGCAAATTGCTGTAAGAGGAGGCGGTGTACCATTCGGGATTTAACTGGTACAGGCCTGCGTCCTTGCTATAGAGGATCAATGCCACTATCGCACATATAATACCGGGAAAGCCATAACAACAACAGCCTATTATTGAGATAATCCCAAGAGCAAGTACTGCAGAAGCATTAGGTAGTGAGCGTTGGGATTGAGGAGCAAAAATGGATGTTTCCTGCGTTACCATCAATGAAAGATTTGATGTGAAATGATTTTGTAAATGTAATGTGCGGTAATGATAACGACAATAAACAATTGTAATGCCGTAATGACCTTTGAACCGGATGCGAATTTATATTTGAGATGAAACATCGTATAAATGCACAATGCCGCAAGGGGTATCAGAGCCGGGTATACTTGCAGGGAATAATGGAGATTTCCCTGAAGCAGGGCAATTATGCTGCGTTGCATTCCACAACCGGGGCATTCCATGCCAAAATATTTTACCGATGGGCAGGCGAGCATATGCTGCTGCAGCCATTTAATCCACAGTAAAGGCAATGCAGTGAAGATTGTCATATTGTACCAGGTCTCAAAGATGTTGGTTTTGCTCCTGCCATCATATCATAATCTGCCAGATGTATTTTTGTCCCCATTTTCCCCAGTCTTTCAGGCTCTTTTGTATTTGTGTGCTCAATCCGGGTAAATCCGTTTTTTTGCCCTTGCGTGGCGGTGTCAATGAAGTTTCGTTTACATCTTCCAGTTCTAACTTAGTGGCATACCAACTGGTAAACATACGTGGAATAACCACGCCGAGTATCATGCCCGGCAACCCATTAAAAGATTCAGGCCCGCCGCTGGCGATAATTTCATTCGTGTAAAAAGCAACCACAAAAACCGAGTCCATAATAACTGCTGTTGCCCTGCGGCATTCAAAGCCGGCTATGATACGTGTATCATTGGTAATCTTCCAGTTAAAATGACGAACACTATCCTGTATGAGAAAAGCCTGGTCAAACACCTGTTTCGATGCCACAAACCGGTGGTTGGTAAAGTCAGTAAACACGGTATTTTCCGTGGCAGGTCCATTCCCCCATGGTCCGGCTTTTTCATTGCTTTCCCGGCCTGGTTCATATATTGCCTTACCGGGCGAGAAAATCAAATTAAAGTAAGTGTTCCGGTATTCCGGGGTTTGTTTTTTTACTGCTGCTGCCCAACCATCATCTTCCATATCCATTTGTTTATGCTGGTTCACTCTTTTTTCAAACTCAATTTTTCCTTTAGAAATAAATTGTGCCGGTGAATGCAAACTGGCACAAACAATAGCGCAAAGCAATAAAGTGAAATTTTTCATTCTTATTTTTTTTATGGCGTTGGAGTACCAGCATTGTTTTTTGTAAAATTCCAGGTAAAGGTCAGGAGCCAGAATCTTCTTAAGGTAGTGTAGGTATTTTCTGATATGAAATTGCTTTGTATATCCCTCCTGAAACCAATATTCTGGTTAAGAATATCATTGACCGAAAATTTCAAAGAGCAGGTTTCTTTGAATAGTCTTTTACCAAGAGACGCATTCCATATAATGGTATTGCGGTTTTTATCGAACACACTGGTTTGCTGGCGGAAATTAAAATCTGCATCAGTGGATAGATCGAATTTATAAGGTAGCGCAAAATACGTATCGATATTATACGAATTGAGCCAATAATCTGTCTTTACATCCTTATTTATTGAAGAAACAGAAGTATTATACGAAAGATTCCCCCTGAAGTTAATCCCGATCTTATTTTCGATCGAATAATATGCGCCGGCACCTGCAGAATAAGAATTGCTTTGAGTGATGTTCTTTTCTTGATTTACAAAGTTAATTCCCTTTCCGCCAGATGCGTTTATATTGAAATTAATTCTTGTATTGATGCTTGAAATCTTCATATGATAGCCGATATAACTCCAATAATTATAGATACCGCTGCTATTAACAGATTGATATATTCTTCTTCCTAAGGAATCAATAGCGTTATTGGTGGTAATAGCATTGTCCGTTAAGTTGAAACTTCCGTTCGCCCAAATACCCCTTTCTTTTAGTACTTTGTAATCGTTGAAAAACAGCGAAAAGCGATGATTGAATGCGGGCTCAAGATCAGGATTCCCAACAAAAATATTAAGCGGATCATTGTTTTCGGCAACCGGTTGGATTTGCTGTATAGTGGGTTGTTGCGTACTTCCATTGTAGCTGAAGCCAATACGCGTTTGCGGTTTTATATTGTACGAGAAATTGGCCTTTGGAAAAAGGTTTGTGCGGTAATAGCGGAAGGAAGAGTCTTTAATGTTATCTACCTGCTTATAGGCCTGGTATGCCAGGTCGCCGCCAAATGAAATATTGTATTTCTTTTTAGCGATACGGTAAGCCAACCCGCCGGCGTTGGTGTTTACTAAAAAATTATAGTCGTTAGTGAGCAGGGTATTTAATTCATCATATTTGCCATTGTTGTAATCATAAGTAACCCTGTCGGCGCTGCTGGTGGTATTGGAATAGCCATAGTT
>DASUFG010000150.1:0-4157 GCA_036274715.1 Agriterribacter sp. | reverse complement strand
GCTTCAAGAAGATCAAGCTTGTTTCGGGGTTAGGCCAGGAAAGTCTTCAAGAAACTCATCAAGGGAAACGCCAGCTTCAAGGTGGAAAAAAAACGTTTCAACAGGAACTCTCGTGCCGGTAAAGACAGGCTGGCCATCGATTATTTCTTTATCAATGGTTATGAGTTCAAGAATTTCCATAGCTAAATTTGCTTGCAATAGAAGTAGCCTCAAACTCTTTTAAAAACAACTTCGTTCGCAATTTGCGAATCGCGAACAAAAACTATAAGGTATTGTTTATGTACTTAATAATCACATTTCAGTTTGAACTGAACTTCAGCAAGCGACTGAAAATATAAGGAGATGGCTTAGAAATGAGTTTAATTGAAGAATGAATAGGTGCTCATCTGGAGCAAAATGAGCAAGGCCATTTTCGCCTGATCAAAGAAAATGTGAAGAAATTTTTAAGTTGATATATTGCGTTTGGCAAAAAGAAAAAACCTCCAAAATTTCGGAGGTTTCAAGTGCCCGGGACTGGATTCGAACCAGCACATCCTTGCGAACGCTGCCACCTGAAGACAGTGCGTCTACCAATTTCGCCACCCGGGCAATTATCCTAATAAGTCAAAGTCCTGAAAATATTCTTTCCGTATTTGGCCCGGCAGGCAGGTTCGCCACCCGGGCAATTATTAAATTACGGGCTGCAAATATAAGGGGAATAATTATTTCAATGCCACATTTTTAGGTTGCTTCCAGCCAATGAGCAATACCCCGGCAACTACGAGTACCGTTCCGATCAACTGCTCCTTAAAGAAAGGTTCTCCCAAAATAAAATAAGCCTGCACAATGGTAGACACGGGTCCAATGGCGGAAATGATAGCTACATTATTGGAACCGATCCGCTTCATGCCGGCTGATACCATAAAACTGGGCAAAACCGTTGCCATAAGGGCTAATACCAATCCATACTGCCAATGCACACTTGAAAATCCACCGGGGGGCATAGTACCGGCCAGTGCAAAATGAACAAATATACCTGCAGTGGAAGCCAGCATGGCATAAGCGGTAAACCGGGTGGCGCCTATCTTTGGAATGATCCGCCCGCTGCCGGTGATATACATGGCAAAAGTGATGGAACATAAAAAAATCAGGAAGCTGCCCCAGAGAAAATGAGGATTGTCAATGTCTATCCTCAACTCGCCCAGGTAAGCGATGGCAATGCCGGAATAGGTAAGTAATAACGCTATTTTCTGCAGGCGGTTAACCCCCTGTTTAAAAACGATGGCATTCATAAGTACGGCAAAAGTGGGATACAGGAACAGGATCAGCCGTTCCAACCCGGCGGTTACATATTGTAAACCCACAAAATCGAAAAGACTGCTGAGATAATAGCCAAACAACCCCAGGCATATAATGGCAACCCATTGCCGGCGCGTGAGCGGAACAGCGTCTTTTGCGGAAGATGCCATCCATGCAGCGCCCATATAAAAAGGGAGGGAAAAAAGCATCCGGAGCGCCAGCAGGGACAGGGCGTCCATATCGGTATACTTAAACGCCAGCTTTACAATAATCGCCTTGGTAGAAAATAGTATCGCTCCTAAAAAAGTAATAATAAATCCCGCCAGTGTAACCTTATATTTCATTCCGTTGATCATTGCTTGAAGCTTTCAGCTATCAGCTATCAGCCTTCAGCCGCGAGTCAAGAGTCCAGAATCGATACCCCAAACCTGTATTGCTCATTGCCGATTGCTCATTGCTGATTGCTCACCACTCAAGGCTCTCAGCCATCAGCTATCAGCTATCAGCCTTCAGCCCGCGAGCCAACAGCCAGGAACCAGCACCTCAAACCTGTATTGCTGATTGCTCACTGCTGATTGCTCTCAGCTATCAGCCTTCAGCCGGGAGCCATAAACCCAAAGCTGTATTGCTGGTTGCTCATTGCCGATTGCTCATTGCTGATTGCTCTCAGCTATCAGCCTTCAGCCCGCGAGCCAACAGCCAGGAACCAGTACTTCAAACCGGTATTGCTGATTGCTCATTGCTCATTGCTCACTGCTGACAGTTCACCGCCCAACCTGGTACCCGACACCTGATACCTGATACCTGACACCTGACACCTGCTACACACTCACATTAAAATCGCGGAGCGCATCATTCAGGCTCGTTTTAAGATCTGTACTGGCTTTACGTTGCCCGATCACCAATGCACAGCCCACTCCATATTCGCCTGCCGGGAATTTTTTATTGTAGGTTCCGGGAATGACCACGCTCCGGGCAGGGATTCTTCCTTTATATTCAACCGGTTCGCTGCCGCTTACATCAATAATCTTAGTGCTTTTGGTAAGTACCACATTTGCGCCCAGCACCGCTTCTTTTTCTACCACCACCCCTTCTACCACAATACAGCGACTGCCCACAAAACAACCGTCTTCTATAATGACTGGAGTAGCCTGCAATGGCTCCAGCACCCCGCCAATACCCACGCCGCCACTGAGGTGCACGCCTTTACCAATTTGCGCACAACTGCCTACGGTAGCCCAGGTATCTACCATGGTGCCTTCATCAACATAGGCCCCGATGTTCACATAACTGGGCATCAACACCACATTTTTGGCAATATATGCACCATACCTCGCTATGGCATGTGGTACCGCCCTTACTCCCAGTTCCCTATACCCGCTTTTCAGCAACATTTTATCGTGAAATTCAAAGGGACCCAGCGACCAGGTTTGCATGGATTGTATTCCAAAATACATCAACACCGCCTGCTTTACCCACTCGTTTACTACCCAGCCATTTTCGGTGGGCGATGCGGTGCGCAGCCTGCCCTTATCAATATCCTCAATGACCGAAGCAACGGCTTCTTTGTAGGTTTCATCTTTTAACAACTCCCTGTTTTCCCAGGCTTTTAAAATTAATGGTTGCAAATCCATGATTACTTTTTTTTTGCAAACTTAACCAGTTTGCTTTGGAAAGCCCAGTATTTTTGCAGCATGGATTTCACCAGCGATGTTGATCACTGTTTAAAGGTTTTACAAGAAGGTGGGGTTATATTATATCCCACAGATACAGTATGGGGACTGGGTTGCGACGCTACCAATGCCGATGCCGTTCAAAAAATTTTCACCATTAAACAAAGGAGCGAAAGCAAAGCGCTGATTGTATTGCTCGCCGATGAAAGAGAACTGATCAAATATGTAGCGCATCCCGACCTGGGCATCTTTGATTATTTAGAGCAAACCCAAAAACCTACTACCGTTATTTATAATGGCGCTATCGGGTTGGCACCCAATTTAATTGCTGAAGATGGCAGCGTGGCTATACGATTGGTGCAAGATGATTTTTGCAGGCATTTGATTAAACGGTTCCGGAAACCCATCGTATCTACTTCAGCAAATGTTTCCGGGCAAAACGCCCCCCCGTTTTTTGCTGCCATCGCTCCCGAAATTATTGACGCGGCCGACTATACGGTTCAATTTCGCCGCGATGATGAAACAGTGCATCAGCCTTCAGCAATCATACAATGGGTGGGCAACGGCGCCATAAAAGTGTTGAGGGAGTAATTTCATCTGGGCTCTTCAACAAACAAAAATGCTATCTTACCCCATATTAAAAAATGCAGAAATTTTTAATTATACAAACCGCCTTTATCGGGGATGTTGTGCTGGCCACAGCGCTCGTCGAAAAGCTGCATGCTTTTTTTCCCGGGGCGCGTATTGATTTTTTATTGAGAAAAGGAAATGAAGGATTATTAAAAGGTCATCCCTATCTTAATGAAGTACTCATATGGGATAAGAAGCAGGGGAAGTATGCATCTTTATGGCAACTATTGAAATTAATTCGCAAAAGGAAATACGACAAAGTAATTAACATACAACGGTTCGGCGCTACGGGCGCGCTTACGGCTTTTTCAAATGCAAAAGAAAGGATAGGCTTCGATAAAAATCCGTTCAGCCGCTTTTTTGATGTGCGGGTAAAACATATCATGGCCAATGAAATCAACTCGCCGCATGAAATTGCACGCAACCTTACATTAATCGAACACTTTACAGATGCTTCTGTTTATAAACCAAAGTTGTACCCGGGGGAAGTCGATGAACAAACTGTAGAACGTTTAAGACTCCATCCCTATATCTGCATCGCCCCGGCATCGGTATGGTTTACCAAGCAATACCCGG
>DASUFG010000149.1:0-4062 GCA_036274715.1 Agriterribacter sp. | reverse complement strand
TCGGGTATTGTAATGGATGTTTTTACAGAAGAACCCGGGGTGCAGTTTTATACCGGTAATTTTATGCGGGGTGCCAATACGTTAAAAGGGGGAGGCAAAGACGATTTGAGAACTGCCTTTTGCCTGGAAACCCAGCATTTTCCTGATTCGCCCAATCAACCCTCTTTTCCCACAACCGTGCTAGAACCCGGGGCGGTATACAAAACAAAAACCGTATACCAATTCTCTACAACTCCATAAAAGGGCGATACCGTCGATAAAAATTATATTTGCAAATTAATGAACGACTTGATGTTGACGGAAGAAGAGCGGAATTTCATGACTTACTGGGAGCAAAACCGGGGAAAGCAAAAAAAATTATTCTACCAATTGCTGGTGGGTCTCCCCCTGGGGCTTATTATTGCACTCCCCATCCTTTTAAATTATCTGTTGGGTTGGAATAAAAGAGCGGTAATGGTGGGTAATGCACAGTTTAACCCACTCATTTTACTGGTAGCTGTAATTGCCATAGCCGTTTTTTTTGCCATATTTAACCGGCGCCATAAGTGGGAGATGAACGAGCAGCGTTATGCTGAATTAAGAAATAAAGCAGGAAAATCCGTTAAAACATGCTAGCCATGCAACGTTTAAGCACAGGCTTCTATCAATTGCTGTAAATGAAAAATAATATGAGAAAGATGCGTTTTTTGGGTGTTATGATTTCCCTGGTTTTTATGGTGGGTGCGTGTTCAAAAAAAGAATCAGGTTGCCCTTATACTGAATATAACGGTAAAGCACCGGATAGTGAAGTGCAAACGGTTGAAATGTACCTGGCCAGTAAAAACATAACTGCCCAGAAGGATTCCTCCGGCGTTTATTATGTAGTTGAAAATGCAGGTACCGGAAAAACGCCCGATCTGTGTTCGGTAGTGAGTGTTTTGTATACCGGCTCATTAACCAATGACCAGGTTTTTGATCAAAGCACAACCGCACCAGCATCATTCCGCCTGGGTGAGCTTATCCTGGGTTGGCAAAAAGGGCTTCCACATATTAAAAGCGGTGGTAAAATAAAACTGTATATCCCTCCCAGTTTAGGCTATGGCAATAAAGATGCTAAAGATGCTGATGGCAATGTGGTTATTCCAGCCAATTCAGTTCTTGTGTTTAGCCTGGAACTTACCGGTGTAAATTAATCTAAAGGGCACGTTACCCTTATTTAAGGCTTTGAGGTTGCTGACTTCAAAGCCTTTAACTTTATGAAAATTTTTTCCATTGCCCCACGAAGCCATTTCTGTATTCGATATGTTTAAAATTGGTGTTGGACCTTCCAGTTCACATACCCTCGGGCCATGGCGTGCCGCACAGCTATTTACCAACCAACTTCAAAAAAGGAATATCCTGCGGGAAGTAATATCCCTGGAGGTATTATTATATGGCTCCCTGGCGAAAACCGGCAAGGGGCATGGTACCGGCGTCGCTGTTCAGCTTGGACTTTGTGGAGAAGATCCCGAAACCTGCGTTGTGGAAGAGATCAACGAAAAAATTGAGGCCATCGCTGTAAAGAATGAGCTGCAATTATCGGGCACACATACTATTATTTTTAATCCGCATGCGGATTTGGTTTTCCTGGTAAATGAGTCGCTGCCCTTTCATCCCAATGCGCTTTCTTTTTTGGTGACATTGAAAAATGGCGACGAGGTTGCCGAAACATATTACTCCATTGGTGGGGGCTTTGTAAAACAGGAAGGCAAAGATTCTGAAAAAAAGGGAATGGTGCAATTGCCTTTCCCGGTAAGCAGGGCGTCTGACCTTTTGCATTGGTGCAGAAAAACGGGGTTGGCTATTCATGAGGTAGTCATGGAAAATGAACATGCCTGGCGTTCGGAAGAAGAGACGATCAATGGGTTGTTACGGATTGCTGATGTAATGAAGGAATGTGCATATAAAGGTTGTTACCGGGAAGGTGTTTTGCCGGGTGGATTACTTGTAAAACGACGTGCCGCGGCATTGAACAGGAAATTACTGGACGGCAGAATCTACGAAAGCCATACGGCATGGATCAAAGCTATACGGGAAGGCGGTAGTGGATTTAAATATACCCTGGACTGGGTTAGTTGTTTCGCACTTGCTGTAAACGAGCAAAACGCATCTTTTGGAAGAGTAGTAACTGCGCCTACTAACGGAGCCGCCGGTGTTATCCCTGCCGTATTGTTATACTATCTTATTTTTTGTGGTGAGGATACCGCAGAAAATACGATACGCTTTTTACTAACGGCATCGGAAATAGGGAGCATATTTAAAAAAGGGGCTACCATTTCTGCGGCTATGGGCGGATGCCAGGCAGAAATCGGTGTTTCTTCAGCAATGGCCGCGGGGGCATTAACAGAAGCCATGGGTGGAACGCAAAAGCAGGCGCTCATGGCTGCCGAAATTGCTATGGAGCATCACCTTGGATTAACCTGCGACCCCATTGGCGGATTGGTGCAGGTGCCCTGTATTGAACGTAATACGATGGGCGCTATTAAAGCCATAACCGCATCGCAACTTGCCTTACAGAGTACCCCTGATTTTGCAAAAGTATCTTTGGATGCCGTAGTGAAAACCATGTGGGATACCGCCATTGACATGAACCATAAATACAAAGAAACCGCTGAAGGAGGATTGGCCATTAATATACCATTAGGACTGAAAGAATGCTAATTTTGAAATAAGCGGAACAAAACTCACTGGTTGCTTTGCAGAAGAGATGATGAAATTTATTTTTCAAAGAAAAAACGGTCGAATCGGGAATCCACCTGGAAATGGCTGAGCCCGGTGGATTTGAGCCGTTCAATGTCTTTTTGTGCTTCCGCCATAACATTGTTTGAGTTGCGGTAACGCCATGCGTTTACTACACCCACAGCCAGTATTCCATTGTTTTTAGCCCATTGTACATCTTCCCGGTTCAATTCGCTTCCGAAGAGATAATAATTGGAGGGGCTATATCCTTGCTTTCGCATATTATCCTCCAGTTGTTTGCGGGTACAACTCAGTTTTATTTTGCCGGTAAAAAAATCGGTAGACTCGTCTGTGCCAATCATCAGCGCTGCTTTATCGAGCTCATATTTTTTGAGCAATGCAATCAGTTTTGTAAAAAGCACGGTATCATTTCCGCTGATCTTATTATCTATCATCACCTGCATCCTGCCCTTGCAATAGGTAAAGACATCTTCCAGTCGCAGCACGGTACTGCCACCCCTGTCGCTTTTTAATGTACTTATTTCTTTCCACGTCATCTCCGAAACCTTCCGGTCAACGCCAAAATATTTTTTAAAATTATCATCATGATGAATGATCAATACGCCGTCTTTGGTAAGCCGCATATCAATCTCTACCATTTTATATCCCCGTGCAAATGCTGCCTGTAAAGCGGGCAAACTGTTTTCAGCCTTCGAGCTGTCCACTACACCTCCACGGTGTGCGATAAGAAAATAATGATGATGTTCTGCTCCGTTTCCTGGCTGTGCAGCGGCATTCCATATGCCACCCAACAGTACAATAAAACTAAGCGCAACCGGAAATCTTTTTAATAACATGGGATCGGAGTTTCTCTGAATTAATTTTTTTACGGAGTGTTTCTCAAGGTTGAAATTTCAGAACCTGGATTTTGTCATTGTTTTTTGCTGCAACCAGTAAAAAGCCCGTGTTGGTTTTAATGCTGATCATGTTGCGTACATCGCCTTTTATGCATAGCCCCGTTTGATCATACAGCATCGGTGAGAAATTTCCCTTACCGTCTCCCTTTAATACCAGGCCAATGGATGCATCCAACGGGCCAACCTGAACGCGAAGCGGATAAAAGTTACCGGCGGCAATAATATCTTTATTGCCATCGCCATCTATGTCTTCCGCCACCAATCCATTCAGGGCACTTAGCTGGGCGTAGTTAGGCAAGGGGTGTTGTGAAAAATTACCGTTGCCATTATTTTGCACATACACAGACCGGAGTGTTTTTACCATTACTGTTGACGCTTTATCCAGTTGCTCCTTTGTGAACAGATCGTTCACTGTGGCTGCTGCATAATCTTTATACTGGGGGAAGTT
>DASUFG010000148.1:0-3268 GCA_036274715.1 Agriterribacter sp. | reverse complement strand
TTCCGTTCCCATTTGATAAAAATATATCCCGAAGAAACAAAAAAAGTATTGACCGCTATGAAAGAAACTCAAATGAAGAAGTAAAGGCGATTAAGAAGGAGGTCAGAATATATTTGAAGCACAAACAGAAAACCGGAATATGCTTCAATAGTAGAAAACGAATAAAACCCAACGACAATGATAAAACGAAACATTGTCCTGCTTTTTTTATTTCTTTTCATCAACAGCACGGTTGATGCTCAAAAAAAACAGGCACAGGAGCTTTTCCATCCCGAAAACCGGCCTAAAAACCTTTCTGACTCTGCATTGCTCGACCTCGTGCAAAAACAAACGTTCCGCTATTTCTGGGATTTTGCCCACCCGGTAAGCGGCATGGCAAGAGAAAGAAGCAATGAAGCATACAATTACGGCAATGAGGTGGTAACAACAGGTGGTACGGGTTTTGGAGTAATGTGTGTTATTGTTGCTGCTGAACGAAAATGGATTGGACGTGATACAGCTGCAAAATTTTTATTGAAAATGGTAAACTTTTTGTCGAAGGCTAACGCCTATCACGGCGTGTTTCCGCACTGGCTCAACGGTGCCACCGGCGTTACCATTCCTTTTAGCCGTAAAGACGATGGCGCCGACCTGGTGGAGTCTTCTTTTTTATTTCAGGGTTTACTCTGCGTAAGACAATATTTTAATATGGACAATGCGGTTGAAAACGAATTGCGTAATCGCATCAACTGGTTATGGAATGATGTTGAATGGGACTGGTTTACCCGCAATGGCAGGGATGTTCTGTATTGGCATTGGAGCCCCAACAACGGCTGGGCCATGAATTTTGCTGTGCGCGGTTTTAACGAATGTTTGATTATGTATGTACTGGCGGCCAGTAGTGAAAGGTATCCCGTAAGCAGCGCCGTTTATCATAAAGGATGGGCTCAAAGTAACTTTTTCAGAAATGGAAAAAAATTCTATGATATCGAACTGCCATTAGGATTCGACTATGGCGGGCCACTTTTCTTCTCCCACTATTCTTTCCTGGGACTTGACCCGCGGGGATTGAAAGACCGCTACGCCGATTACTGGCAACAAAATCAAAACCACACTTTAATCAATTATTCGTACTGCGTAGATAATCCCAAAAAATTTAAGGGCTATGGGGAAAACTGCTGGGGGTTAACGGCGAGCGATACCTACAATGGCTATAATGCCTTTTCTCCCACAAATGACTTTGGCACTATTACGCCCACCGCCGCACTTTCTGCCTTTCCTTATACCCCCGACCATTCCATGAAGGCGCTCAAGCATTTTTATTACGACCTGGGCGATAAGATATGGAGCGAATATGGTTTTGTGGATGCGTTTAATGAAACGCAAAACTGGTACGCCAAAAGTCACCTGGCAATTGACCAGGGACCTATCATAGTGATGATTGAAAACTACAGGAGCGGCCTGCTTTGGAAATTATTCATGAGTTGCCCGGAAATACAGCATGGACTAAAAAAGCTTGGATTTGAAAGCACATCGCTAAAAGTTTCAACAGAGAAAGAAATGGTGGGAATGGAATAAAAGATTGCACGGGGTTCATTGCCATTCGAGAAGTTTCTCACTGTGGTAATGTATAGCAGACATCAAGGTTGCATAAAGAAAAACATATTTCATACCTAAAACAATTGTCATGACTAATATTCCACGTCGCGACTTTCTTCAATATACAGCCATAGCAGGTGTTTCATTACTCATGTCGGCTTTGGAAGGATTTGCATTTGCCCGGCCAGACAAAAAAATAAAAGTCGCTGTTACCGGGTGCGGAAGTGTATCGGGTGTTTATTTTCCCCATTTGGCAAAATCACCTTTTGTTGAACTGGTAAGTACCTGTGATATTGTATATGAGCGTGCAAAAAAAAGAGCGGCAGAATTTAATGTGCCCAATCACTATCCGCATATTGATCAACTCATGGCAGGCGCCCCATTTGAGCTTATGCTAACCTTGACCGATATGCAGGAACACGGCCGGTTGAACAAAATAGCATTGCTGGCCGGCAAGCATGTATGGAGTGAAAAACCAATGGCCAATACCTATAAGGAAGGAAAGGAATTACTGGACCTGGCAAAAGCAAGGCACTTGCGCATATGGGGCGCTCCCGCCGTAGTAAACAGCCCCCAGTTTGCATTCATGTCTGAAGCTATCCGCGAAGGGAAATTGGGAAAAGTGTCCAGCGCGCACGCACATTACGGGCATTTAGGTCCAAGATGGTCCGCTTTTTTTTACGAAAAGGGTGGCGGTAGCCTGCCTGATCTCGGTGTATATAACATCGCTACGCTTACGGGCCTGCTTGGACCCGCCAAGCACGTAATGGCAATGACAAGCATAGTAACACCGGAAAGAACTGTAGATAACAAAGGAAAAATTAAAGTAGAGGCCGAAGACAATGCAATGCTTTTGATGGATCATGGTGAGGGCATTCTTTCCCATGTTCAATGTGGGTTCAATTATTTTGATCCTTACGGACACGAAGGAAAAGGTCAGCAAAACCATACGATCACGATTTGGGGAACACAGGGTAATATGGGGTTGGTTGGTTATGATTGGGCGCCCTTTGGAGTTGATCTCGCTACATCTTTTACCGAGCCACCGGTGAGGCATGTGCCTGATCCCGGAACGTATGTGTGGCAACAAGGGGCAAGTGTAGTTGCCGAATCATTAATTACAGGCGCGGAGCCATTGATTGCTGCCGAACATGCCCTGCATGTGCTGGAGATTATTGAGGCGGTAAGGGATTCGGGCCAAACCGGAAAAAGAATGGCTTTACAATCATCGTTTAAGTGGCCGGTTGTCTAAATTTCTTTAAAGTTTTAATCATGAATAAATTCTTCTCGCCATACCCGGTTGCTTTAATGGGCGGACTCGCAATCATCAGGATTCTCGTAGGATTGCTCATGACGTATCATGGATGGGAAATTTTTGATGCTGCAATCATGAAAGAATATACCACGTGGGATGCATTTAAAAAATTTCCTTCGCCGACGCTGTTTGTATACATCGGTAAGGCTACTGAATTGATGGCAGGCATGATGCTAACGGTTGGACTATTTACAAGGATAGCGGCACTCGCACTTGTTTTTACAATGATATATATCACCTTTTTTATAGGTAATGGAAGATTTTGGTACGAAGATCAACATCCCTTTTTATTTGTATTGCTTGGAATGGTCTTCGCTTTTTCTGGCCCGGGCAAGTGGAGCGTGGATCAGTGGAGGTTAGCAAGAGAGCAAACAC
>DASUFG010000147.1:0-16527 GCA_036274715.1 Agriterribacter sp. | reverse complement strand
AGGCGATTGGGGTTCTTAAACGATGAATAAGGAGGTGTAAAAGCGCCGCTCAACAAAAAGCTTGAGCCGCCCGTTGGAAATATAGGTTGGTTTACTGATGACCGGGATAAGGTTAGTTTAAGACTCAGGATATTCGATACGGTTGTTGATAGCCCTTCGAAAAACCCTGGATAATTCTTGAGATTATACTGTGTAAAATTCAATGCATACACCAGGGTAAAATAGTCGTCGGGCCATTTTAGCTGTTTACCTAAGGAAACAGTAGCACCAATGGATTTCAAATAGGATGAATCCGCTCTTTCATTAGTGTATTTGCCGGTGTAAGGATCGTAGGCATTGGCATACCTGGAAGTAAAAAAACTAACCGTTAAAGAATTACGCTTTTTACCGCCCAACCATGGTTCTGTAAACGAAAAATTGGTAGATCGGAAATATCGTCCGTTCGACTGAAAACGCAGGCTTAATTTCTGACCATCGCCCGAAGGAAGCGGGCTCCAGGATGATTTATTAAATATGTTACGTAAAGAAAAATTGTTGAACACAACACCCACCGTTCCGGTAAGTCCGATGCCACCACCCCAACCGGCACTCAACTCCAACTGATCCGAGGATTTTTCCTCCAGTGTATAATTAATGTCCACAGTTCCATCATCAGGATTGGGAACGGGGTTAATGCCTATCTTTTCCTGGTCGAAATAACTCAGGTTGGCTATTTCACGCTGAGACCTTATTAGTTCCTGCCGACTGAATTTCTCCCCCGGAAGCGTTCTCAGTTCGCGGCGTATTACATGCTCTTTTGTTTTCTCGTTACCCGAAATCGTTACCCTTTTAATAGTGGCCTGTGGACCTTCTGTAAGCCGTATTTCGTGATCAATCGTATCGTTGTATACGGATGTTTCAACAGGGTTAACGGTGAAGAAAAGATATCCATTGTCGGCATACAACGCACTGATATCGCCACCTTCCTGGGTGAGCTGTTTACCTACCCTTTTATTGAGTGTTTCCAGGTTATATACATCACCTTTCTTAATACCCAAAATGGCATTCAATATCGAATCGGAATATTTAGTGTTCCCCCTCCAGGTAATATTGCCAAAATAGTATTTATGACCTTCATTTACTTTTATAGCTACATTAAGGTTTCCCTTTTCATTATAATACACGGTATCCTTTTCAATGATGGCATCGCGATACCCCTGGGAGTTATAAAATTCAAGTATCTTTTCTTTGTCTTCTTTGTATTTTTTCTCATCAAACTTAGCGGAACTAAATATTTTGAAACGGAAATACGGATCCAGGTAATCAAGTGTTTTGGTTGGGAATAGAAAACCGTAGTTTTTTATGAAGTCTTTAAGTGATGGCGTTTCCTTTTCGCCGTAAGGCCCGACTGTTTTGTCTGGAAAAAGCGTAAGCCTGCTTTTTTCCTTGGTGCCTTTTAACTGGCCCTTAACTTTTGCTTCGCTTATGTTTTCATTACCATAAATAAGGATATCGTTTACCCTTACCTTACCCCCTTTTTCAACCGTAAAAATCAAGTCCTCACCGTTAGTATACGCCGTATCAGGACGTTCCTGTACCGTAACTTTTGCACCCTGGAAACCTTTTCCAATATAAAATTTCTGAATAGCTTCTATGGCATTTTGTTTCCGGGCTTCGGTTACAACCTGGCTGGCAGTAATGCCTACTTTTTCTTTTAAGTCAGTTGCTTCTGATTTCTTAATACCACGAAAAATCAATTTGGATAAACGTGGCCGTTCAACAGCAGCAATCTCTACCCATATTTTATCGTCTTCTACTTTGGTAATGTACACTTCAATGCCTGCAAAAAGGTTTTGTCCCCAAAGTTTTTCTATTGCCCGGGCAAAATTGTCCCCTCCTGGTATTCTTACTTCATCTCCAACATTCAATCCGGAAATAGAGGTAACGAGGTTAGGGTCAAAATACTGCGTTCCTGTAACTTTAATATCTGCAATGGTATATTTCTTGGGTATAGTCTGATTAAACAACCCCAAAAGGGCTGGATCCACTGAAGTGGTGGGTATAGTATCATTTACCTGAGCGTTAGTTTTGATTGAAATACAACTTAATCCAAGTAAAATCGTAAAAATCGTGCAGATTCTATGCATCCGTTTTATAAGTTTCGCCCGGCAAATTAACGGGATTAATTGAAATGGTTTGTTAAAAGAATATTGGTTCGGTTTTGGCTAATGTATATCTGTAGCGGATTTACGTTGAATCTGGTCACTCGTTTTTCCAAATCGTCGCTGCCTTTGCTGAAAGTTCAGAATGGCCTCGTACAGCTGTTCTTTTCCAAAGTCGGGCCACCTGGTATCCGTAAAATATAATTCTGCGTAAGCCAACTGGAATAGTAAAAAATTGCTTATCCTGTATTCCCCACTGGTCCTGATCATCAGCTCCGGATCGGGAAAAGCGCTGGTAGCAAGATATTGACGAACAGTCTCTTCATTAATTTGTTCGGGCATTAATTTACCGTCTTGTACATCTGTGGCAATTCCCTTTACTGCCTGCATAAGTTCCCAGCGGGAACTGTAACTCAAAGCAACTATTAATGTTAAGCCGCTGTTTTCTTTGGTTAGATCTACAGCCTCGCTCAACGCTTTTTGGGCGTAACCCGGCAACATTTCTAAATTACCAATGATTTGCAGCTTAATATTATTCTGATTTAATGTTGGAACCTCCAGTCTTATTGTTTTCGCGAGCAATTCCATCAGCCCGGTCACTTCGGGTTCCGGCCGATCCCAGTTTTCGGTACTAAAAGCATATAAAGTGAGATACTTAATTTGCAGTTCAGCACAGCCTTCTACGATATTTCGCACGCTTTCAACACCCTGGTAATGACCAAAAAGCCGGTCTTCGCCTTTTTCCTGCGCCCATCTTCCATTACCATCCATGATAATAGCAATATGCAGTGGTAGACGGGATTTGTCAATTTTATCCAGTTGTGACACGCTGATATAATTTAAAAAAGTCAGACGCGGTCTGACTTGGCGGCAAAGATATAAAGATTATATATAGGGCGGTAATTTAGTTGTCGCCAGTTGTTTGCAACAATTTGATTAAAATAGAGGTCAACCAGAAATACTTCGCATGTAAAAGATCGACAGTTACAAATGCAATAAAATCTTTAGCGGTAATAATATGTCACTTCTTAAAGTTTTTTTTATTCTTGTTTTCTGTAGTTCGTTTTTCTGCTATTGCTCAAAAAATCAGGTTGAAATTCAGATGGAGCCTCCGCAAGCAATAAAGAATTTGATACAAGAGTTTCAATCTAATAATCCCGATTGTAACTGTCATCCTTATATTCGCCAATATATCTGGAGAAATAAGAATGTTTATGTGCTGGGATATAATGACGAACTAAATATTCAATATGTTTGTGATTGGGTGCCAGTTTTTTATGATTCAAACGGGCATCAATTCACGCAGAGGACTGGCTATAACTATCTAAATTTTCTGGAGGAGAGCAGTCTTATTAAAGACATTTGGAGCTGTAAATGAGCCACCAAATTTAAGAAGCATTTGCTCCCGCCAGGTTTTTTTGAAAATACTTGCATACCGGCTGTAAGCCGCACTCACCGCATTTAGGGCTACGGGCAATGCATATGTACCGACCATGCAATATGAGCCAGTGATGGGCCTTGTGAATCAGTGCTGTAGGAATATTTTTGACCAGTTGCTTCTCCGCTGCCAATGGGGTGGTAGCGTGGTGGGTCAGTCCTATCCTCGCGGCCACTCTAAAAACATGCGTATCTACAGCCATGTTGGGCTGCTGATCTACCACTGATGTGATAACATTCGCTGTTTTTCGCCCAACGCCAGGTAACTTCATAAGTTCATCAACCGTCAACGGCACCGTTCCATTGTATTTTTTCACCAGCATATTAGCCATACCAATGAGGTGTTTGGTTTTATTGTTGGGATAGGAAATACTCCTGATAAATGGAAAAAGCTCGTCAAAGCTTGCTTTTGAAAGTTCTTCGGCAGTAGGATATTTTTCAAAAATAAGCGGAGTGGTGAGGTTCACCCTTTTGTCGGTACATTGCGCCGACAGAATTACCGCAACCAGGAGCTGATAAGGACTATCGTATACCAATTCAGTTTCCGCATTTGGGGCATGCAGCCGAAACCAGTCAAGTACATAGGTATAGCGCTCCTTTAGTGTCATTGGATTATTTCCTTAAACACTCAAAAATAAGCTAAGTAGTTGAAAATAAGTTACTGGTGTTCAACTTCCTTACTCACGCCGGCATACTGCAGCAGCGAATTAATAACAGAGGGACGTGGGGAATGATGAATTGTATTAAGGTCTTCAACAGACTTTTTAAGAATTTCAAACTTTTCACGCAGCGCCCAATCTCTATGCAAAGCAAGTTGCATAGCAGCAGTTTCTTCGGCTGAAGTTTCTTTATAAATATAACGTATCATGCTTTCGGGTGTAAAAATATCCATTCGCCATTCATTTTAGGAATTGACAATAATTCAAATACAGGTGGTTTGGATATTTAGATTTAATACGGGAAATGGTGTTTAACAACGGGTGGGGATAAATCGCTCCTAATAAACGCCGCAATAGTATTGATATTGTGAAAAGCACAAAAAAATTTGTAACCATTATTTTTCTTCAATTACAAAGAGGTCTTCGTTATCTTTTTTCATCATGTATCTCTCTCTTGCAGCCCTTTCTAATGATGCTGGATCATTTTCCAGTTCAGACAGCTCTTTTCTCATTTGTTCTATCTGTTCCGTATAATACGCTTTTCCCTTTTGCAACTGCTTTAGTTCGCTTGTTCTTTCCATTTGCACAAACACGTCATTATGATCAAAAAAAAACAGCCAAACTACAAATACGATCAGCGAAAGACTGTATTTGTTTTTTAACCAGTAAGGTATGTTCCTGATGAACGTCATAATCGGTGAAATAAGAAAGGTAAACATAGCACCCTATATGCCCACAACCCCCGTTTTATTTCTAATTATTTCTTAATGACCAAATATAATCTTTCCATTGGGATATATGCCATTCTCGCCTAATGCTTCTTCAATACGCAACAATTGATTGTATTTTGCCATACGATCGGTCCTGGAAGCACTTCCTGTTTTAATTTGTCCACAATTTAATGCCACGGCAAGGTCGGCAATTGTGGTATCTTCAGTTTCACCGCTGCGATGGCTCATAATAGTGGTATAGCCACTGGCCTGTGCCAGTTGCACCGCATTTATGGTTTCAGTTATCGTACCTATCTGGTTAACTTTAACTAAAATGCTATTAGCTATACCCTTGTCAATACCTTCCTGCAGGCGTTTTACATTGGTTACAAAAAGATCATCGCCCACCAACTGGCATTGTTTTCCAAGGGCCACTGTCAGGTTCTTCCAGCCTTCCCAATCATCTTCAGCCATACCATCTTCAATAGAAACGATGGGATATTTTTTTACCCAGCTGCTCCAGAATTCCACCATTTCATCGCTGCTGATGGTTTTACCGCTGCTCTTGTAAAATTTATACGATTTGCTTGCTTCATCATACATTTCGGTACTTGCGGCATCCATGGCAATAGAAACCTGGTTACCAGCTTTATAACCGGCGGCGTCAATTGCCATTAATACGGTTTCGATAGCTTCCTCACTACTTTGAATATCGGGCGCAAACCCGCCTTCGTCTCCTACATTGGTGCTATAGCCTTTTTTCTTTAGTACCGATTTAAGATTGTGAAATATTTCAACTCCCCAGCGCAAACCTTCGCTAAATGAAGGTGCACCTACCGGAACGATCATAAATTCCTGGAAATCTATTTTGTTGTCGGCATGAACTCCGCCATTCAAAATATTCATTAATGGCATAGGCAGTACAGTAGCATTTACCCCGCCGAGGTAGCGATACAAGGGCAGGTTGCATTCCTGTGCTGCTGCTTTGGCAATAGCCATAGAAACAGCCAGGGTGGCGTTAGCTCCTAGTCTTGCTTTATTTTCTGTGCCATCCACTTTTATTAAGAGGGTATCAATATGTGCCTGTTTGGTTACATCAATGCCGATTAATTGATCAGCTATGATGTCATTTACGTTCTTCACGGCTTTCAATACGCCTTTCCCCTGGTAAACGCTTTTGTCGCCATCCCTCAGTTCAACTGCTTCGTGTTTGCCAGTGGACGCACCCGATGGAACAGCGGCCCGCCCTACCAAACCATTTTCCGTAATCACGTCTACTTCGATAGTAGGGTTACCGCGGCTGTCTAAAATTTGTCTCGCATGAATATCTGATATGAAACTCATAGAAAATGATTTACGTGTGGAAGTTTTTTTGCAAAGAAACGGTTTTCATTTTTGATGCGAAAATAACTGGGGAGTTATTATCAGTTTTTGCCCGTTAATTCTTTAAATACGGATTCCAGGCTTTGGCTCTCACTCTGCATGGCAACAATATCCAGGTCGTGCGCTGCCGCCAGTTCTCTCAATTGCCTGCGTAGCTGCTCAGGATTAGATGTGGACAAGTGAAATTTTGTATCCGACAAACGTTGTATTTGTGCAGGCTCGAGAATTTTTGTAAATAGCTCCGGGGCAACGATGCTGGCAAATTCAACCTGTATATGGTGCCCGATGCCATTATTCTCCTGCAGGTTAGCAACAGTGTCGTCTGCCACGAGTTGCCCCTTGTTGATAATGATCACCCTGTTACAAATTGCTTCCACCTCCTGTAGTATATGGGATGAAAAGAGAACGGTTTTATTTTGACCCTGCTGCCTGATGAGTTCCCTAATTTCTATGATCTGGTTGGGGTCCAGCCCTGTAGTGGGTTCATCAAGAATAAGCACTTCCGGTTCATACAATAAGGCTGCTGCCAATCCTACCCTTTGTTTATATCCTTTTGAAAGCTGCCCAATCTTTTTATTTTGTTCGGGACCTAGACCCACCATTTCGATAACCTGGTTAATCGCAGATTTTCTATTGCTGACGGCATGCACTTCTGCAATGAAACCAAGATACTCTCTTACATACATGTCGTAATATAAGGGATTGGACTCGGGCAGGTACCCTATTTTCCTCTTTATTTCCAGGGGATGTTCAGCAACATTGAGATCACATACAAATGCTTCACCGGAAGTTTGCTTGAGATAACCGGTTAAAATTTTCATGGTGGTTGACTTGCCGGCACCATTGGGCCCCAAAAAACCAACAATTTCTCCCTTATTTACGGTAAACGAAATACCATTTACGGCTTTTTGTTCTCCGTAAACCTTATGCAGATTTTTTACCTCGATTGACATTCAACAAAAATAACGACTCCGTTTCAAAGTTGGTCATTATATAACCTCTTCCAGTTTCTAGCCCATTATTCAGAAAAACCTCTTTTATATTCATCTTTCCATGCATACCAGCCAAATATGAATAGGCCGATAGCGATAGGAATAAACACAATCACAAACACGCCCCATTGTATGCGGGTATCTGTAACCGGGTGAAGGGCTATTTGATGTAAGGCTGTTTTAACAAGGTAAAATACACATAAGGGCGCCATAACCATCCATACCAGTCCCATCCATTTTCGTAATTGGTCCATCATAATTTTTTATTTAGTCACTTACATCGGGATCTTTTTTGTTGCTGATATAAAACGCCCCGATAACAAAGCATACGCCTGAAACAATGATAGGATACATCAATCCCACCAGTCTATCTCCCGTATTGATAGTCGTTAACAATAAGGCGATAAATGGCGTCAGCCCACCAAACACACCGTTTCCTATATGATAAGGTAACGACATGGAGGTGTACCTGATCCGCGTTGGAAACATTTCAACCAAAAAGGCGGCGATGGGTCCGTATACCATTGTTACAAATACAATTTGCACAAATACAAGAAACACCAATTTCCAGTACACAGATGTCGTTAGCTTTTTATTGGTATATACTGGTGAACCCTTCGCAGCAGTTCTTGACAGATCGGTAAAAACCGTATCCATAGTTTTCTGCGTGTACGCCGAACCGTCAGCGAAGGTTTTTACAATGCTTGTAGTGGTAATGGTGCGGTCATTGTTATTGTTGGTTGTTATTACCTGCTCACTTGTGGCGAGCGGCTCTATGGATACGTTGGCAGCCACATCCGTGTAATTAAGAAACTGTTTATAGATAGGTCGGTAAAAAATAATGCCCAGCAACATGCCGCCCAGCATGATCCACTTTCTTCCCACCTTATCGCTCCATGATCCGAATACCACAAAAAGGGGCGTGGCAAAAAGAATGGCCCAGATAAGGATGGTACGGGATTGTTCAAAATCTACTTTGCAAACGGTTTCAATAAAACTTTGTGCATAAAATTGACCTGTATACCAAATCACACCCTGGCCCATGGTGGCACCAAATAATGCCAATAAAACCATTTTTAAGTTGGTTTTATGTCCAAAACTTTCCTTTAACGGGTTGATCGATGTTTTTCCTTCCGATTTGAGTTTGCTGAACAAAGGTGATTCATTCATCTTTAACCGGATATAAATAGATACGCCCACTAACACGACAGAAACCAGAAAGGGTATTCGCCAGCCCCATGCATTAAACTTCTGTATAGAAACATTCACATCACTGTCTAACCCGTGCCTCACCAACAATATCACTCCCAGGGAAACAAACAGTCCGAGCGTGGCCGTAGTTTGTATCCATGAAGTATAAAATCCTCTTTTGTCGGGCGGTGCATGTTCGGCAACGTAGGTAGCGGCACCACCGTATTCGCCGCCAAGGGCGAGCCCCTGCAGTAAACGGAGCAATAATACGATTATCGGTGCCGCAAAGCCGATGCTGCTGTAAGAGGGCACCAGGCCTATAGCAAAGGTGGAACCGCCCATAATAATGAGGGTTAGCAGGAAGGTGTATTTACGCCCCACAAGGTCGCCTAAACGACCAAATACAAGCGCACCAAAAGGCCTTACTATAAATCCTGCCGCAAAAGTGGCAAGGGTTGATAATAATGCTGCGGTAGGATTGGTTTGAGGGAAAAACTGTGTGGCAATTACCGTGGCCAAACTGCCAAAAATATAAAAGTCGTACCATTCAATCAACGTGCCTACCGATGAAGCGCCGATCACCTTCCAGATACCTTTTGTGGATGTTAACATTATACGCAAGCAAATTAAGGGTTGAATATACTAAACCTTCACGGCTGGGCAAAAGGAAAATAAGGATATAAAAATATTGAGAACGTTATTAATTGGAAAGATTCATCTCTATTCAATCGAATCTGATTAATTTAGCCCTCCTAATAAAAACTAAAATCGCATTGCTATATGTCTTATCCTTATCAGTTAAAAAGTATTGACGCATACCAGGCAGCTTACAAAAAAAGTGTAGAAGATCCGGAGGGTTTTTGGGGTGATATTGCTGAAAATTTTCAATGGCGGAAGAAGTGGGATAGCGTATTAAACTGGAATTTTAAAGAACCCAGGATAGAGTGGTTTGCGGGTGGCAAATTAAATATCACCGAAAACTGTTTGGACCGTCATCTTGAAAAACTGGGTGATAAACCAGCAATCATCTGGGAATCGAATAATCCTGAGGATAAGCCAAGAATCGTTACTTATGAACGATTGCACAAAAGAGTTTGCCAGTTTGCGCAGGTGCTCAGGAATAATGGTGTAAAAAAAGGAGACCGGGTTTGTATCTATATGGGCATGATACCCGAACTCGCTTATGCGGTATTGGCCTGTGCCAGGATTGGCGCTATTCACAGCGTAATATTCGGCGGATTTTCGGCTCGCAGTATTGCCGACAGGCTGGAAGACGCCAACGCTACATTTATCGTTACCTGCGATGGCGCTTACCGGGGGGGGAAAGATATTCCATTAAAAAGTGTGATCGACGACGCGCTTATCGGAAATGATCTCGTAAAAAAAGTAATTGTATATACGCGCACAAGGATTCCCGTTAGCATGATAAAAGGACGGGACGTATGGTGGGCAGATGAGATGCTCAAAGTAACCGATACTTTGCCGGTGGAGGAATTTGGTGTGGCTGAAGAGATGGATGCCGAAGATCCGCTATTTATTTTATATACCTCCGGCAGTACCGGAAAGCCCAAAGGCGTAGTGCATACCACTGGTGGTTATATGGTGTGGACCAATTATACATTCGTGAATACATTTCAGTACCAGCCGGGGCAGGTACATTTTTGTACGGCCGATATTGGATGGATAACCGGGCACAGTTATATTATTTACGGTCCGCTGAGTGCCGGGGCCACCAGTGTTATGTTTGAGGGCATCCCCACTTGGCCAGATGCCGGGAGGTTCTGGGAAATAGTTGATAAATATAAAGTGAATGTTTTGTACACGGCTCCAACTGCTATCCGAAGCTTGATGAGTTATGGTACAGAACCATTAAAAAATAAAGACCTGTCTTCCTTAACTGTATTGGGCACTGTTGGTGAGCCCATTAATGAAGAAGCATGGCACTGGTACGATGAGCATATTGGTAAAAAGCAGTGCCCTATTGTAGATACCTGGTGGCAAACGGAAACAGGCGGCATATTAATCACTAACCTGGCGGGCGTAACCCCATCGCGACCATCATGGGCTACCTTGCCAATGCCCGGCGTTCAACCGGTGTTGGTAGATGACCAGGGTAAGGAGGTTACAGAAAAAAATGAAGAAGGCTTTTACAAAGGTAATTTATGCATGAAGGCTCCCTGGCCAGGAATTTTACGTACCACCTATGGCGATCATGAACGGTGCCGCACCAATTATTTCGCTACATACAAGAATCTCTATTTTACAGGTGATGGTGCATTAAAAGATGATGACGGATTTTACCGCATTACAGGAAGAGTCGACGACGTATTGAATGTAAGCGGGCATCGTATTGGTACGGCTGAAGTAGAAAACGCTATTAATATGCACGCCAGCGTTGTGGAAAGTGCCGTGGTAGGCTATCCGCACGATATAAAAGGACAGGGTATTTACGCCTATGTAATTGTAACCGGTTTTCACGACGCGGAAGAACTTACCCGGCAGGACATTATTCAAACGGTTTCCCGGATTATTGGTCCGATAGCCAAGCCTGATAAGATACAATTTGTAAACGGACTGCCTAAAACGCGTAGCGGAAAAATTATGCGTCGCATTTTAAGAAAAATGGCCGAAGGGGAGATGGATAAGTTGGGCGATACCTCAACCCTGCTTGATCCGGGAATTGTTGAAGAGATTAAGAAAGGGAAATTATAAAATATCAAACTCCTATAAGATTTGCCGCATATAAAATCGTGGATACAAACCTTATAGGAGTTAACTACTGCAAATTAAAAGCTATACTTGTTATCACTGATTAATTTATTTGCTATACGCCTTCTCGCTTCTTTACTGTTAAATGGCTCTGCTTTGGTAAACCGTTTAACTCCCAAAAGCATCATACGCTGTTCATCTCCTTCGGCAAATGCATTAATGGCATCGCGGCCGCTTTTATTAACCCGGTCGGCGGTATCATATAAGTAGGTGCGTGCCATATCCAGTTGCAACCCAACTGCTGTTTCTCCCTGCAGATCCACCATCTTTATCGCTCTGAGTAATGCGCTCTCTGCATGAAATACATTAATCGCCATATCGGCAATATGCATCAGTATTTCCTGCTCGCTTTCAATCTTCATCATCAGTTTTTGGACGGCTGCACCTGCCACCATCAAAATTGCTTTTTTCATGCTGGCAATAAGCTTTGTTTCTTTAGTGAAGGGACCATCGTTCCCGCTGCCAAAATCCGGTATGCTCATCAACTCTTTCTGCACCGCCGTGGCAGGACCCATTAAGTCAAGGCGCCCTTTCATCGCTCTTTTTAATACCATATCTACGGTAAGCAGCCTGTTAATTTCGTTGGTGCCTTCAAAAATGCGGTTAATACGGCTATCGCGGTAAGCCCGTGAAATAATATATTCTGCACTGAACCCATTACCGCCATGAATTTGTACACCTTCATCCACTACAAAATCCAGCACTTCACTGCCAAACACCTTCAGCATTGCACATTCAATGGCATATTCCTCAGCCGCTCCGAGCAAGGCTTCACTGAAAGATTTTCCTCCCTGAAGCAGTTCCTGTTCCTTGTCATCAATCCATTTTGAAGTTCTGTATAATGCACTTTCCACCACCCATATCCGGATTGCGATTTCTGCCAACTTATGTTTTATGGCGCCAAAATTGGATATAGATTGCTGAAACTGTTCACGGGTATTAGCGTACTCTATTGCGGTATTGGCCGATGATTTAGATCCTCCCAACGCTGCTGCGCACAATTTCAACCGACCTATATTCAGAATGTTAAAGGCAATAACATGCCCTTTCCCAATTTCACCAAGTACATTTTCTACTGGCACTTTCGCGTCCTGGAAATACAACTGAACAGTTGAGGAGCCCTTGATACCCATTTTATGCTCTTCCGCACCTTGTGTAAAGCCTTCTGTACCACGATCGACAATAAAGCCTGTAAACTTATCGCCATCCACCTTAGCAAACACGGTATACACATCGGCAAAACCGCCATTTGTGATCCAGCATTTTTGTCCATTAAGCAGGTAGTGTTTCCCGTCGCTGCTGAGTGTTGCAGTGGTTTTTGCGCTGAGTGCATCACTGCCACTATTCGGCTCCGTTAGTCCATAAGAACCTTTCCATTCGCCGGTAACTAATTTGGGGATATACTTCGCCTTTTGTTCGGGCGTACCAAAATACAAAATAGGTAAAGTGCCAATGCCGGTATGCGCCGCCAATGCAACCGAAAAGGAAAAGCCGCCGCCCAGTCCTTCATTGACTAAAGTAGAAGTAACAAAGTCTTTGCCTAACCCTCCATACTCTTCAGGTATGGATATACCCAGCATTCCCAGTTCCCCTGCTTTTTCAATTAAAGAAGGCATTAAACCAGGTTCGAGTTTATCAATGCGCTCAATAACGGGAAGCACTTCGGTTTTAAGAAAAGTGGTACACATTTCCATAATCATTTTCTGCTCCTCAGTAAATTCTTCGGGCGTGTAAATGTCTCCTGGTTGACTTTCCCGTATGATCCATTCACCGCCTTTTAATATGGTGGTAGCTGGTGCTGCAGTGCTCATATTATTATATTTTTATGTTAAGCAATAATTTGTGTTTGACTTAAGTTATCAGGAAAACATCAATAAAAACTCTTGCCGGAATATTCTTCCTTATGCTACTATTTCAGGTTATCATATACCCTTTTTAAAACGGACTTGCATATTTCTATTTCTTCCGCAGTTACATCAACTAAAGCTTCATTAAGCGTTTGATTGGCCAGCTCCATAGTACGATTTTTTAGGGTATGCGCGGCCTCACTCAGGTAAATCATGTTTATCCTCCGGTCCGCGGCCGAAGCGACCCTGGTCACCAATCTTAACTTTTCCAGGTTATCTACCAAACGGGTAATGCTGGGTTTATCTTTAAATGTGGCATTGCATAGCTCCTGTTGACTTAACCCATCCTGTTTCCATAAGTGATATAGAACGCTCCATTGCTCAATAGTAATATCGATGCCCTGTTGCTTAAAGTTTTTTTGCAACCGCCTTGCTATAGCAGTGGAAGCCACGCCTGTAATAAAGCTATATAATTCCCCCCGTTTAAATTGGTTGTCTGGCATATAGTTAGTTATGCAACTAATTCAAAGCTAAAAAATATCTGCTTTATTTGGGACTTAAGTCCCGCTTTTAATCTTGTGATAACAGTTTTGAGCTAACTACAGGTTGAGGGTAATTAGGGGTTTCATTATGGGGCGGCATTATTATTGAAGGCTATACGAGATAAGGTTTTCATTATTAACACCCATCACTAAAAAATCCGTCCCCTTTGCCTTTATGATTTCCATACTCCGAATGTCACCCCTGGCATTCAACCCACTTTGCGGTTGAGGTGTGTAGGTAAAATTCCCTTTGCCATCACCCAGCAACACAGTTCCATGATTTGCCCTGAACCTTCCGAATTTTATTCGAGTCCATGCATTGTTGCCTGCAAGAACCAGGTCTTTATGCCCGTCTTTATTAATATCTGCCGATGCTATCGCATACACGGGGGCGTATTGCGCTTCCTGGGGAAGCTTTTTTATTGTAAAGCCAGAATCGCCATCATTTTGCAAATAAAGCGTAGAAAGCATTTCAGCCGAAAGCCTGGAGGCATCGTTCAATTGTTCCGGGCTGAAGATATCATTAATGGTAGCCCCGGCATATGTTTTATAATCCGAAAACTTTTTTCTCAGTATCGGCAATTGTTCAATGAGATCATTGCGGGATTCAGATGGGTAGGACACCCCTTTGATATAATAACAAAAAATAGGATCAACTGAACCGTTACCATCAAAATCCTTATAATAAATACTTAATGGCTCTTTTTCGCTGGCTTTAAATTGTGCATTTGTTCCGGTATTGCCAAGAACAATATCCAGGTCGCCATCGCCATCAAAATCATCAGCCAGTATTTTATTCCACCATCCCGAGGAAGCAAATTTGACATATTTGGAAGAAGCATCTTCTAACTTCCCGTTATTGTTGAGATATACTTTAACCGGCATCCATTCTCCAACAACAATAAGGTCCTTTTTGTCGTCGTGATTTAGATCGATCCATACGGCATCTGTTACCATGCCTAAGCTCTTGAAAAACGGGGCCCATTGCATGGTCGCATCAGAAAAAATTCCCCTCCCGTCATTCAACAAAATATAGCTTGGGGGGGAAATTGGATAATTCCCGGGAATTATCCTGCCACCTACAAATAGATCGAGGTCGCCGTCTCCATCTATATCCGTTGGCTTTACGCATCCTGTGCTCGTTAATGCAGCAGGCAATGCATTTCCCATTTTCAAGAGTTTGCCTTTCCCATCATTCATATATAACCTGTCCTGCAGTAATGGATCTGTGGGGGAAAATTCATAACCACCGCTCCCAACGTATAAATCATCATATCCATCGGCGTTGGCATCAAAAAAAGTACACGCCACATCTTCACTTAACGAATCCTTGAGGAGGTCACCTTGATTTGATAATGCAAATTCTCCGCCTTTCGTTTGCAAAAATAATTCGCCGCTTTGTCCCTTTGCCCCGCCAATAAAAATATCCTCGCGCCCATCTTTGTTCACATCCGCCTTAGCCATGCAGGGACCTTGTCTTGAGGCATAATTTAGCAATAAAGACTGAACGGTAAAATCATTAAAGTCATTTTCTTTATGATGGTACTCAATGCTTTTGGCCAATGAAAAATAAGCTTTAGGATTGGCTACCATATAATTCCATTTTTGATCAGCATCCTTAATATTGATTTTCAAAAGTTGGTTAGCCGGTATGTTCTTTAGCACCTGGAACTGATCGTTTGGCCATATCACAAGAATTGAATCAACAGAGGTATACTTTCCTAATCCAAAATTCAACACCATGTCCACAGATGACTGGTAACCCCTGGCAGGGAACTGCTCCTGCAAATAAATATTACCATCACAAAAAACTTTTACCCTGGTACCAATCCCATTTCTATTTTGCTCCGCACCTTCGAGGGCTATGCGGAGAAAATTATTCTTTTCGATTTGTCTTGAATTGTTTTCGTAAACAGATGCATAATCGTTGTTATTGATAACCAGATCCATATCGCCATCATTGTCCAGATCAGCATAGGCGGCGCCGGCGGATATGACAGGTTTGTCTAATCCCCATTCATCTGTTTTATTGTCAAATCGGCCATTCCCATCATTCTTAAATATATAGTTAGGGATTTTAATGGTTGGCATTTTTGCAATGGCCTCATTAAACGACTTTTTCCGATCTTCCTTATTTACGTTTAACAGTTTGTCGGCCGAAAATACAATAAAGTCAAGATCGGAGAAGTCCTTCACAAATCCATTACTGATAAAAAGGTCCTTTTTACTATCGCCATCGAAGTCACAAAATAACGCCGACCAGCTCCAGTCTGTATTTGATATTCCGGCTAACTGGCCAATTTCAGAAAAAGTGCCATCTCCATTATTTTTTTGAAGCATGTTTCTCATGTACTGCGGCTGGAACCCCTTACTGATCAGAAAATTTGTTTTATCGAAACTATTGGAACTGGCGTGGGTTTTCTGCAAATAATTGCCTTCCGCCAACATGTCGAGTGTAATGATATCGGTTAAGCCGTCATTATTATAATCGGCCGCATCGCTACCCATGGAATTAAGTGAAGACAAATCGAGACAATGGGAAAACGATTCGGTGAAGGTGCCATCTTTATTGTTCAGGTATAAATAATCCGATTCCTTAAAGTCATTGGAGATATAGATATCTGTCCAGCCGTCGTTGTTAAAATCAGATAGGGCAATTCCCAGTCCGAAACTTAATACATTTGAAACAATACCTGCCTGGTCACTAACATCGTGGAATTTCCCATCATCGTTCCTGTAAAGCCGGCTTGCCAGCTCCGGAATTTTTTTATTCCGCATTTCCGGGTTGTCTGCCACGCCGGTAGAGTATTTTGATATGGAATGATTTAAGACAAAACAGTCGAGATCTCCGTCCCT
>DASUFG010000146.1:0-9616 GCA_036274715.1 Agriterribacter sp. | reverse complement strand
GAAGCCGAAGACCTCACCGACGATTGGAATGGGCCCAATGACGGTATCGACGTATTTTTTGTACAAACTATCGGCAATGCAGCAGGGTGGTCTAATTCAGATGGTCCATGCAATAAAGACTCTATATGTGGCAGAACAGGTGCCGTTATAGAAATGCGGACCGATCTTGATTTTTTTGGCATACTCGTAGCACATGAAGTGGGCCACTACCTTGGTTTACCTGGTGGTGTGGGCACCGGGAACCTCATGGGATCCGATGTTGACAATAACGGAATTGATGAAATCGGTACTAACAGCACAAATATCAATTCATCACAGGCCAGTACCATGAGAAGCGGTTGCTACGTAAAAAACGCGTTGTAATACTTTTTTGAACCATAATCTTCAATGATGAATACTCCAACAATTATACATGTATACCAGCCAAACAGGAAACCATCAACCGCGGAAGCTGGTTGTGAAAATGTATCCGATAGCAGGTCGCTTAAAATGCAATTGCGCACCGGCAGGGGGCTTTCGGCCGATGCATTCTTAGCAAAGGCGCTCGGTATTCTACAAGACAAAAAAGAATCTTTACCAAACAAAACATTTGCCGTTCAAAATCTTTCCCGGGTGAAGTCGATCAAAGCAGAAAATTCACTCCTTCGGATAGTCGCTGAAAAAGATACCTTGTTAAGCTACGCCGCCTTAAACACATTATCATTGATCGGAACAAAAAAGTCGTACCAAACATTATCAGCGATCAGGTCGCTGCCCTATAAGTCGCTTACGAGGCAAAAGGACTTTGCGTTGGCGATGATCGGATTCCGGCAACAGATACCCGGAGCAGAAAAAATTTTGACAAGGCTGATTAAGAGTGCGGATACCTCAAAAAAAGTAGAAACATTTCCGCTCAAGTTTGAACTCATGGAGCCGCGTGCCATTGCCAATGTGTTGAAACAATCCAAAGAAGCTGAATATGGAATTACTTTAAGCCGCAAAATAGCGCTAATGCTGAAGGTCGGCGGGCAAACCTACTACTTCTGTTTCACCAATCAATTTGACAAACCGGCAGACTGGCAGGATGTTTTACAATCAAACCAGATTGTAGGCCAGTTGTTAATGCAGGAAAATCACGCAACCCATATCAACAAACAGTATGTTGCCCTGGGTACGCCTAAACGGGGTTATACGGAGGTAAGCATTTTCCGGAGAAATGGAGAATTGTTCATGCTCGCCAAAGTGATGTACGACAGCGAAAAAAAATCGTTTGTAGTGTCGAACCCGGATAATGAATCAACAAAAACCCGGAGTACAGCCAAAACAACTTTCAGTCCCGATCAAAAACATTTCGTCACCCTGAACCTCTCCTATATCCGGCATCTTGAAAAACGGAAAACGGAAATCATCAGCGTGCCACCAACCCGGGAAATTGCTGAAAAGCGTGCGCGCAGGTGATGGTTTACTTGCACGTGGAAGTCAAAAAAAAATCCGAAGCCGGAAACTTCGGATTGTAATGGGGTATAGAACAGCATTTGAAAATACTTATTTTTTACTGATACGATACAGGCTGCCGCCATCTGTAACGGCATACAGCATTCCATCGTAGTAAGCCACATCACGGAAGCGTTCTTTCTGATCTACCAATAACCTTTCCTCCCCTGTAACCTTATTGTTTTCGATAACGAGCCTGTCTATATGCATGCCACTAAGACTGCTCACGAACAGGTTATTCTCCCATTCGGGAATGGCAGTGCCTTTGTAAAAACTTATTCCGCTGGGGGAGATTACAGGATCCCAATAATACACAGGTTGCTCCATGCCATCTTTCTGTTGTATGGAATCGCCGATCTTGTCGCCTTTATATTCTATTCCGTAGGTGATAACCGGCCAGCCATAATTCTTTCCAGCTTCTATCCGGTTCACCTCGTCACCGCCGCGGGGACCAAACTCAGATTCCCACAAATCGCCGGTTGCGGGATTGATGTCGAGTCCCTGTGGATTACGAAGACCATATGCATATATTTCCGGCATGGCACCATCTTTCCCGATAAATGGGTTACCCGGGGCAGGCTTGCCATCGGGGGTTATCTTAAACACTTTTCCCAATCCCGCGCTCAGCAATTGAGCCTGTGCCCTGCCTTCCAGTATAGATCTTTCACCGGCACTTACAAAAAGATTACCGTCTTTGTCAAATATCAATCTTGATCCAAAATGGTTATTGGTTTTTTTTAACGCTGGGGTAGCACGAAAAATAACGGTCGGATTTTGAACGGTGCCTGCTCCTTCATTCAGCTTGCCTTTAGCCACCGCAGTAAGGTTACCTCCATCATATTTTTCGGCGAATGACCAGTAAATAATGTTATTTCCGGTAAAGCCGGGATCCAGCGCCACGTCCAGCATTCCGCCCTGTCCTCCATCATCTACCGCAGGAAAACCGGTAATCTTTTTCACAAGCCCACCATTAGCATCATGTATTTCCATATAACCCATTTTTGAAGTAATGAGCAATCTTCCGTCTGGCAGAGGTATAACGGCCCAGGGACGTTCTAATTTTTCCGCAATCTTTTCTACCTTATAAGGGGTAGTTGTTTTAACAGCAGCAATTCTTGTTTGTCCGGCAAATGCCGGTTTGTAATCGCTGTTGGCTTGCCCGGTTTCCACGGCTGGCAGCCTGGTGGTATCTGGGCTAACAGCGCTATCCATTTTAGTTTCATTACCAGAACATGCGGATAGATACATGAGTAACAGCATAGACGGTAAGCAAATGATCTTTTTTGTGTGCATACAATATTGATTATTATAAATGAAAAGTACAGGTACCTGGTTCTTGGTTATCGAATGTTATTTATATTAAATCGATCAAGATTTAAACCGCTAACAGGTTAGTGGAATGCTGTTGATACGAAGGGTTAAAAATACATAAGTTTACTTATACAAAAAACCAGCCGTAACGATTAGTTATGGGCGGTAGTCATGCGCCAACTCTTTAATCTCTAAACAGCCCGTGTCACGGCTTCCGTTATCATGAAAGAAGGATGCAACATTCACCTTATTTATTATATCTTTAGCATAATACTGATTAAAGCTCCTTAGCATAGTGCGTATTGCTTAAACCCAACTGCCAAACCTATGTTTTAGCCGAAGAAAAGTTTTCAACAAAATTTACTGTAAAGATCCTAAACATCCCCATCAAATGTCCACTTTACCTGCTTCAAACAGAATTTCATCTGTTGATCTGCTTAAAGGCCTGGTTATGGTGATCATGGCCCTCGACCATACAAGAGATTATTTTCATGCCCCGGCATTCCTGTATGAGCCAACAGATCCCAACCTGAGTTCTTTACCCATTTTTTTTACAAGATGGATAACGCACTTCTGTGCACCTACTTTCAGTTTTTTGGCTGGTGTCTCGGCCTTTTTTGCGGGCAGAAGAAAAACGACGAAAGAACTATCTGCATTTTTATTCACCAGGGGACTATGGTTGGTTTTTATTGAGTTCGTTGTTGTAAATTTCGCCTGGTTTTTCGATACGCAATTCAGAACAGAGGGCTTGCTTGTAATATGGGCATTGGGGATAAGCATGATTGTACTGGCCGCTTTGATTCATCTTCCCAAAAAGATGATTCTTATTTTTAGCTGTATATTGATTGTTGGACATAACCTGCTCGATTCAATTCACATGCAGGGAAATGTTTGGTGGGCCATCCTTCACCAGTTTGAAATATTTCCTTTGTCGGAAGAACGGAACCTGTTTGTGGTGTACCCCCTCATTCCATGGATCGCCGTAATGTCGTTGGGCTATTGCTTTGGTTCGCTGTACGATAGCTCGTTCGATGGAAGAAGGCGTCGAACCTTGCTGAACCGACTGGGAATCGCTTCCATTGTGCTTTTTCTCATACTCCGGGGCTTCAACATATACGGTAACCCCGCTCCCTGGATACAATATGACACCGTTTCACAATCGCTGATGTCTTTTTTAAATCCTGCTAAATACCCGCCATCACTACAATACCTGCTGATGACGCTGGGACCATCTTTTATTTTTTTAGCGAATACAGAAAATTGGAAAGGAAGGCTCTCCCGTTTCTTCAGCACTTTTGGCAGGGTTCCTTTTTTCTACTATATCCTCCACATTTATCTCATACATATCATCGCCTTATTTGCGGCCGAACTTTCGGGATGGGGCTGGAAAACCATGATATTATCCAACTGGGTAACGGAAACACCAACGCTAAAAGGTTATGGTTTCAACTTATGGATTGTTTACCTGGTATGGGGCTTTGTAGTTGTGGCACTGTTTCCGTTATGCAAAAAGTTTGAGACATATAAAATGAATCACAAAGAAAAAAAGTGGCTCAGTTATTTGTAGGGGGTTTATTGAAATCAAGCTCCAATAGCGTTCCGAATCGTATTTGCCGCTTACCTGTAAGAATTGACCCTCCAGGTTTTGTTAGACCACCATGGATTTGAGTATTAACCTGCTCAATTCCCTTTCCCAAAAATTGGTTAATTTCCGGTCTTGTGCCGGGCATTCATCTTAAACCAAAAGAGTTGAAAATAAAATTGTAATTGCAGGTTTAATGAACGACAATCCACCACATATCAGAACTGTTAACGTAACCCGTTATGTTACGCCCCTCAGGGAAGGCGGTTCTTTGCCTGCTATAACCGAAGCCGATGATGGCTTTTTGTATGTATTAAAATTTCGGGGAGCAGGACAAGGCGTTAAAGCATTGATTGCTGAACTGCTGGGTGGTGAAATTGCCCGTGTATTAGGATTGAAAGTGCCCGAAATTGTTTTTGCTACCGTAAACGAAGCCTTTGGTCGCACCGAGCCTGATGAGGAAATCCAGGACCTGCTGAAATTCAGCGAAGGGTTGAACCTGGGGCTGCATTATCTTTCGGGTGCTATATCCTTTGACCCCGCTGTTACAACGGTTGATTCCAAAACGGCATCGCAGATTGTTTGGTTGGACAGCCTGATCACTAATGTAGACCGCACGTCACGCAATACCAATATGCTGATGTGGCATAAAGAATTATGGCTGATCGATCATGGCGCAGCGCTCTATTTTCATCACTCCTGGAATAACTGGGAAGAACAGGCTCTGCGGCCATTTACACTGATTAAGGATCACGTATTACTGCCATGGGCAAGCGAACTGGAAACTGTTGACAGTGCATACCGCGCCATACTTACACCGGAACGCATCCGTGTCATTGTTTCGCTAATTCCCGGTGAATGGCTGATGCCGGAATCTTCGTCTTTATCTGAAGACGATAAAAGGGAAGTGTACAGTCAGTATTTAACGTCAAGACTTAACCGGTCGGAAATATTTGTAAAAGAAGCACAGCATGCAAGAGAAGCACTTATTTGAGTATGCCGTTATTCGTATCGTGCCCAGGGTGGAGCGCGAAGAATTTCTGAATGTTGGAGTGATTCTCTATTCATCCAAAGCGCAATTCCTGCAGGTGATGTTTGAACTGGATGAAGAGCGGTTGCATTCCCTTTCCACCACGCTCGATATGGAGGAAGTGAAGGCACATCTCTATGCATTTGAACGAATCTGTGTTGGCGGCTCCAAAGCCGGACCCATTGGTAAACTGGATATGGCTTCGCGGTTTCGATGGCTTACTGCTACCCGCAGCACTATTGTACAAACTTCCAAAGTACATCCCGGACTTTGTGCGGATCCCCGGCATGCGCTTGAACGATTATTTACACAATTGGTATTGTAGACCCACGGATTAAGATAAATGGGGGGATTCCTGTTAATTGAATTAAAGCGTTCCCATTTCACTTATCTCTCCACCACCAATCCAATCTTAGCAGCCTGCAGCTTTTTAACGCCCTCATCTGTTATGGATGTTTGCCAGAGATTGATTTTTTGTAAGCCATCCATCTGGTCAAAAATAGATATGCTTTTATCGGTAATGGGGTTTTGTCCAATGTTAAGATTTACCAATTGCTGAAGGGCTTTCAAAGGCGCTACTGCATCATCTGTGAGATTATTTTTTTGTACCGCTAATTTGTTCAGGTTGGTCAGCCCGGCTACCAACGCCAGGTTGTCATTCGTGAGTGAGCAATTGCTGAGGTCCAGGTAATAGAGTTGGTCCTTTAACTTTAATAATTTTTGGAGCAGCATCTTTTTTTGTTCCAGGCTTGCCTTTTGAACCATTACAAAAGAAACATCCAGCAGGTTGCTTTGGGCTGTTAAAGAACGGACAACGAGCTTCATTCCTTTTAACTCCTGTACGATAATAGAATCGGCGGGCGGTGCTTCCGGCAATATGATTTCCGTATTATTTTCTTCGTCGTAACCCAGATAGAATGACAAAAGGTACTTTGTTTTTTCATCAAGGTTAGCTTCGCCAATCTTCTTTGTAAAGTCGGCCCCCGATGCTATCCACCATTTTAATAATCCTGTTTCAACAGCAGTGAGCGGCGGCTGCTTCTCTGCAGGCATAAATTTGGAGCTCCCCGGGTCTAAAGTAATACGATGCATGAGTTCGCTTTTTTCAACATCGCCGGGCACAATGGTATTGCCGCTTTTACCGCCCTTCATGATCGCTTCCACGGAGCTTAAATTCAACTCCCCTTTTTGCTTATCTGAATTATGACAGTTTATACATTTACTGGTAAAAATGGGTTGAATAATGTCCGCGAAAATAACCACAGAATCGGGTTGTTGCGGCAGCTTTTTAAGTTGCACCTTATTCGGCTCCGAAAAAAAAGACCGCAGAAACGACGGCATATGCGCGGTCATATACCCCTCGCCATGGGTCATGGTTCCGCCGAGGTGTCCACCAACAGTAATGAACAGGATGCACAAAGAAAGCAGCCATGCACTTATCCTGCCTTTTAAAAGAACAACATCATATTTTTTATTTTTTCTGATCAGCCAAACGCAAAAAGTAAGAATAGCCGCAGCAATACCTATCCATTTATGCCAGAACAGGGTATCCGGTGCGTAACCGCCGTTTGCAGAAAGAAAGTAACCCGACAATGCGGCGAATGCGGCACTGATAGCCCCCACGAAAAGGGCGATATTGATGGCAATATCCAATATCCTGCTGCTCCTATATGCAGCGATCACATACAGTAAAGCTGCAAATAATATGATGCCAATGGGTATATGAACAATGAGCGGATGGAAGCTCCCAAAAAACAATGACCAGTCTGTTTGCATCGTTCAGCTACAATTTTCTATACCCGCTCTAATTTAACCGGGTAGGTTTTTTCGGCATTCCATTGACAGATATAGACGTTCTTATCGGCATCAATACAAACATCATGTCCATGATAAAAAATGTTTCCATCGGCAAACAAGGGTTGCAAAACACCGTTTTTATATTCAGGAGCCGTACCACCGGGATTGGAAATCACTCTGTTGTTTTTATCGAGTATAGTAACAAAGCCCGACTTTCCGCCATCCATCTTTCCTGTGTCGCGAAAATTCGACCAGCAAACTCCGGCATAAATATTTTCACCATCGAGCACGGGCCGGCATACATAAGCGCCCGGTAATTTCACGGTTTCGAGATATTGACCGTCCATCGTAAAAAACTTAAATGCATTATCAGTGCGTGAGGTGCAGATTAATTTTGGTGAAGCGGGATTACGTAAATCAACCGCTACGCCATGCGCATTATTTAAATTGTGGTCGGTATTGCTGTTGTGGTGTCCGCCAAAATGCCGGATATATTTTCCGCTATGGTCGTACTGAATGATATAATCTGAACCATAACCATCGGCCACATAAAAATCGCCGTTGGGTGCAACAGCAACTTCGGTGGGTTTAAAGGGTTCGTCCTTTTTATATATACCAATCGTTGCCGGGTGTCCGAGTGCAAACAGCAATTTACCATCAATGGTAGTTTTAAATACGCTGCCCGACTGCGATTGCCATTTACCATCTTTCCCGAGAAAATACCCGCAATCCGTAATGAAAAGAAAATCTTCACCGCCTTCGGGGGCTAAAGTTAACCCGTGTCCACCGGGATAACGTGTACCCCATGAATCCAGCAATTTTCCCGACCGGTCGTATATAATAATATTATTCTTTACCTCATCAGTCACCATCACCAGGCGCCCCTTCGAGTCATTTACCATTTCATGACAATCGAGTACAGGTGTTTTTTCGGGGTCAAGATTACCCCACGCTTTGTTTACTCTATACCGGAAGTTTCCGTGGCCGATAATTTCTTCACCAGCCGGAGCAGCAGCACCAATAATATTAAATCCTGCTATCGCGCCGCCGGTAAGAAGGGCAGATTTTTTAATGAATTGCCTCCTGGGATAACCTTTTTCGTTTGTCATATCGTTTGTTGTTATATTTTTTAGAATTGAGTTATGCAATGATCCCTTTTACAATTTTGCCTTCCACATCTGTGAGCCTGAATCTTCTACCCTCCGATTCAAATGTAAGCTTCTCATGATCGATTCCCATTAAATACAAAAGTGTAGCCTGGAAATCGTGTACATGAACCGGGTTCTTTATAATGTTATAACCGAATTCGTCGGTTTCGCCAAAGGTTAAACCGGGCTGTATGCCGCCGCCCGCCATCCACATGGTAAAGCAGCGTGGATGATGATCACGCCCGTAATCATCCTTAGTCAGTTTTCCCTGCGAATAATTGGTTCTGCCAAACTCGCCGCCCCATACCACCAGAGTATCATCCAGCAATCCTCTTTGTTTTAAATCTTTTACCAATGCTGCCGAAGCCTGGTCAGTGGCTTTGCACTGTCCGGGTAACGCACCTGGCAGGTTACCGTGCTGGTCCCAGCCCTGGTGATATAACTGCACGAATTTTACATTTTTCTCGAGCAACCGCCTCGCCAGCAAACAATTGGCGGCATAGGTTCCCGGGATACGCGAATCGGGCCCGTACAAATCAAACACCCAATCCGGCTCATCGCTCATATCCGTTATTTCAGGAACCGATGCCTGCATACGAAAGGCCATCTCGTATTGCGCTATCCGGTTAGCAATTTCCGGGTCGCCAAACCTGGTGAGTTGCGATTCGTTTAATTCTTTTAATGCATCCAGCATCTCCCGGCGGTCAACAGCCTTATACCCATCAGGATTATTCAGATACAACACAGGATCGGCGCCGGCACGGAACTGTACACCCTGGTATTTGGAAGGAAGAAAACCATTACCCCAAAGTCTTGCATACAAGGGTTGATCTTTAGGCGCGTTGTTGGAAACGAGCACTATAAACGCGGGAAGATTTTCATTATCCGAACCCAGCCCATAACTCACCCATGCACCTATGCTGGGCCTGCCTGCCAGTTGGTTACCGGTTTGCATAAAAGTTAAAGCCGGATCATGATTGATCTGGTCGGTGTACATGGATTTAATAAAACACAAATCATCTGCCACGCTGGCAGTATGAGGCATGAGTTCGCTTACCCACGCACCGCTTTTGCCATATTGTGCAAATTGAAAAGAAGAACCTACGAGCGGCAGGGCAGATTGTTGTGCACTCATACCTGTAAGTCGCTGGCCCTTTCTAACGGAGTCGGGTAAATTCTGCCCGTGCATCTTCTCAAGCAGGGGCTTGTATTCAAAAGTCTCAAATTGGGAGGGCCCGCCGCTTTGAAAAAGATACACCACCCTTTTCGTTCTTG
>DASUFG010000145.1:0-4796 GCA_036274715.1 Agriterribacter sp. | reverse complement strand
TGAAGATGTAAAAAAGGTAGTGAAGGAAATGCAGGATTCTGAATTTCCTAAAGATCTCCATATTGTAATGACCGGCGATCAAAGCAAGAATGCCAAACATTCTTTTGATGAACTGGTGAATTCGATTGTGATTGGGTTTATACTCGTGTTGGTTATCCTGATGTTTTTTATGGGGGTTACCAATGCGTTCTTTGTGGCGCTTTCTGTTCCGCTGAGTATGTTTGTGGCCTTCCTGTTTTTGCCGGTGGCAGATATTATTATTGGTGCAAACGTTACGCTGAACTTTATGGTGCTGTTTGCATTATTGTTCGGACTGGGTATTATAGTGGATGACGCCATAGTGGTGATCGAAAATACACACCGGATTTTTGTGCAGGGCAAGGGCAAAATAACCGCTGAAAAGTCGGCGATGGCTGCGGCCGGTGAAGTATTTATTCCGGTACTGTCGGGAACCCTTACTACCCTGGCGCCGTTTTTCCCTTTGCTGTTTTGGCCGGGTATCATCGGTAAATTCATGATTTACCTTCCGGTGATGCTTATTTTTACGCTTACGGCTTCACTGATCGTAGCCTTTATTATGAACCCGGTATTTGCTGTGGATTTCATGAATCATCCCGAAGGAGAAGAAAAGCAAAAGAAGTCGGCCATATTCCGAAAGCCGGTGTTTTGGGTGGCGATTGCCGCAGGTATTGTACTGGATCTTACAGGGTACACTTTTTTAGGAAATATTATCCTGCTCTTAATGGTGCTGATTGTGCTGAACCGGTACGTGATCGATGACGTTATCCATGCCTTTCAGAACCGGGTGCTGCCGTGGATTATGGGGCATTACGAATCTTTATTGCGTTGGGCGTTAAAGGGCTGGAGGCCTGTGCACCTGTTGTTTGGCACTATCGGTTTGTTGATCGTAAGTTTTATGATTTTTGGGGCGGCAGTCAGTAGCCAGCGGGTTCCGATTGTGTTCTTTCCGAAGGCCGACCCTAACTTTATTTATGTGTACCTGAAGCTTCCGGTAGGTACTAATGTTGAGTATACCGATTCTATTACCCATAACCTGGAAAACCGTGTATACAAAGTGCTGGGTATGGAAAATGGAAAAAAGAACCCTATTGTAGAAAGCGTGATCTCAAATGTAGCGGTTGGCGCCAGCGACCCTTCGAGTGGCGATCGAAGCACAAGGCCGGAACTGGGAAGGGTACAGGTTTCTTTTGTTGAATTTGAAAAAAGGCATGGGGCATCCACTTCTGCCATACTGGATTCTATACGCAGTGCAATAAAAGGGATACCCGGGGCCGAAATTTCAGTAGACCAGGAATCGAGCGGGCCACCAACCGATCCACCTATTAATATAGAAATTGCCAGTGAAGATTTTGATAAGTTGATCAAAACAGGAGTAGGGTTAAAAAATTATCTTGATTCTATACAGGTGCCCGGTGTGGAAGAGTTGAAGATGGATGTAGATCTTACCAACCCTGAAATTAGTTTGACCGTGAACCGCGAACGCGCATTAATTGAAGGGGTGTCTTCGGCACAGATAGGCATGGCCATACGTACGGCTTTATTTGGACGTGAAGTATCGAAGATAAAAGACGGTGAAGATGAATATAAGATACAGCTGCGCAATAAGGAAGTGCAACGCAACAATCTTTCCGACCTGCTGAACATGAATATTACTTTTCGTGACATGGCTAGTGGTGGTGCTATCAAAAATGTACCTATCAGCTCGTTGGTAACCGTTGATTATACCAGTACTTTGGGTAGTGTGAAAAGAAAGGATCAGAAGCGGGTAATCACGCTCCGTTCCAATGTACTTACCTCGCAGGGGTACACGCCTACCGCTGTAAATCAACAACTCAAAAATTATATTGATGCTTTTACCGGGAAATCGGATGGTGTGGTAATTTCACAAACAGGTGAAGGTGAGCAGCAGGCTGAAACCGGGGCATTTTTGATGAAAGCCCTGGTCATTGCGTTGATGCTCATCTTATTTATCCTGGTGTTGCAGTTTAACTCGGTGAGCAAATCGGTTATTATCTTAATGGAAATCATATTCAGTGTCATCGGTGTACTGTTAGGATTTAGCTTAACAGGCATGGAGGTTTCTGTAGCCTTTACAGGGCTGGGAATTGTGGGATTGGCAGGAATAGTCGTAAAGAACGGTATATTAGTTATTGAATTTGCCGATGAACTCCGCGGGCGTGGATTGAAAACCAGGGAAGCGGTAATTGAAGCGGGTAAAACACGTATCATACCGGTATTGCTTACGGCGTTGGCGGCAATCTTTGGATTAATACCGTTGGCTGTAGGATTCAATATAGATTTCGTGGGTTTATTCTCCAGTTTTGACCCTCACATTTTCTTCGGCGGAGATAGTGCCCGTTTCTGGAAACCATTGGCATGGACGATCATTTTCGGCTTAATATTCGCCTTCTTTATGACGCTGATTATTGTGCCAAGCATGTACCTGATAGCCGAGCGTTTAAAACGCCCTATGCGCAGAGATTTTGGTGGGAAGTGGATTTCCATGATGGGCATACCACCGTTAACATTTATATTCTTAATCGTTTTAGTGCCCATTACCACGATAAAGCACTTTGCAGATAATGCCCGCAGAAGAAGGAAACTGGCAGGTGCGAAAACCGTGAATGAAAAATGGATCAAGAGCTGGTTTTAGAATGGCGAATATGGGTGCGTTAACTACATAATGCTGCATTTCGTAAATAGAAAGCCTCCTGGATTTCCAGGAGGCTTTTACAATTCAGATTATTCCTTCATCATAAAAAAAGATCGTTGTACAATTTTGCTCCCGGCACCACACTGTATTTGTCTAAGTTGCTAATGCCTTCTTCTGCCATTACATCTTCATCGATAAAGAAATTACCGGTGCATTTGTCTGACGGCCGGGATAAAATAAAATAAGCTGCATCGCTGAGAATGTCGGGTGTGCGGCTCATCTTCATTAAGGTATCTCCACCCAACAAATTTTGCACGGCGGCTGTGGCAATGGTAGTGCGTGGCCACAACGCATTAACTGCAATGTTGTCTTTCTTCAGTTCCTCTGCCAAACCCAGGGCGATCATACTCATATTGTATTTGCTCAGGGTGTATGCCAAATGACTGGCAAACCATTTGGGTTGCATATTAACAGGTGGGGAAAGGTTTAAAATGTGTGGGTTATTCCCCTTACGCAAATAGGGTATGCAAGCCTGGCTTACAAAAAAAGTGCCCCGTACGTTAATATCATGCATCAGGTCAAAACGTTTGGGATCTGTTTTTTCGGTTGGGGTAAGCGATATAGCCGATGCATTATTGATAAGGATATCTATTCCCCCAAATACCTCAATGGTTTTATTGACCGCGTTGGCAATCTGTTCTTCAAACCTGATGTCGCATTGCACCGGCAAGGCTTCTCCGCCGGCTTCCACTATTTCTTTTGCTACGGAAAAAATAGTTCCACCCAGTTTAGGGTTTTCTGCTACAGATTTCGCTGCAATCACTACCTGTGCTCCCTCTCTGGCCAACCGCAGCGCGATGGCTTTACCAATGCCCCTGCTTCCGCCGGTAATAAAAGCTGTTTTTCCTTTAAATGACATAGTGTGTTATTTATCATGTAAGCTAATAGAATTTCATTGAAGGAGGCGTGTAATTTTTGTGCTGAATGATTCCTTTGAGTCGATTTCATAGTACCCCGAAGGGAAAAATACTTACCGGCGGAGTATGTTTTATGAAGTGGTTTAAAAACGAAGAAACGTCATTATAACAATTCCCCGGCCGGGTCCCAGAATACCTGCTCGAAATTTACAATGGTATCATTGGTGATCTTAACTCCTTCGCTTTTTAAGAGATCGGCCATTAATGTAGGTGTAGGAAAATGATGTCTGCCCGTCAGCATGCCATTTCTGTTTACCACCCGATGGGCAGGCACAGGAGGGTGAGCAGTACCAGCGGCATTCATTGCCCAGCCTACCATACGGGCAGACAGTTTGGTGCCGGCGTATTCCGCTATGGCACCGTAGGAGGTAGCTCGCCCCTTAGGGATTAAGCGAACAATATCATATACCGTTTCAAAGAAAGAATCTTTTCTTTTTGCCATTTCTTTTTTGGCAGCTTTGGTTTTTGATTCAGCAATTTTTGATTTGGGTTTCATGCTGTGGTTTTACGGTCAATTTCTCTGCCTTGGTCGCGCCGGGGTCTTCATCGGAACGGTTTTGTGCCGGGCCATGAGACCCCTGCGACCTGCGTTTAAATTGCGTTATAATGCAAAGGCATAAAATGCTTAATAATATTTAGTTCATAATATGAAGCGCTGCTATGTTCATAGTCAGTATAGGCATTCACTAATTTCCATTTCCGATGCACAGGATTATGATGAATGTACGCTATTTTTTGGTGCAGGAATGTATCCGAAAAAATGGCTTTGGCGTCAAAACTGTCCTTAAACACTTTATGCAATTGTCCTTTATTCCTCTCCCGTTCTGAAACAGATTCATTGAGTTTATCAAGAATTATCTCTTCATTTTTTTGCTTCAGCCGTCTAACAATTTCATAAGCCATAAACCGCTTTGCATTGGAAATTATTGAGTTCAGGTTAAAGCATGGTGTTTCAAAGTACACAATGAAATGCAAATGATTGGGCATAATTACGTAGGCTATAATTTGGCCCTTAGACTTATTTTTTAGTAGACTGAACCAGTTATATACTAAATCGTAAGAGCTCGTTATTTCAAACAGATGCAGCCATTTGTAACAGGTGAAGGTGCAGAAATACATGCCGTAGATGTCGGCATGTTTATATC
>DASUFG010000144.1:0-5332 GCA_036274715.1 Agriterribacter sp. | reverse complement strand
GCATACGATGGAGTATATGTATATAGTCACACATACGAAGGATTAAAAATGGATCTTATCAGGAAAAATCCACAAGTCTGTTTCCAGGTCGACGACATGAACAACATGGCTAACTGGAAAAGTGTGATCGCATGGGGAACCGTGGAGGAGTTGGCGAATACCGACGACAGAAATGAAGCATTTAAAAAACTCTCCGCGCGGGTGCTGCCATTTATGAGCAGCGAAACAACCCATCTTTCACCTATATGGCCTTTTTCATCCGATGTACAAAGTGTAGGTGGTATTTTTTTCCGGATTTTGATGAAAGAAAAAACAGGGCGTTTCGAGCAGCAGCGTCCTCCCTCTGTTTTTGCCAGTTAAGTAGAGTGAATGGACAATGATAACAGCCTGTTCGGCGCTCCTTTGCCTGTTTTTCTACTGCTTTATGCATCCATCATCCACGCATTTTTTTAAAATTATTAATCCAATACTCCCTCTCGTTACCGGGGTCAACGAAATGACAGGCTCCAGCAAACCATTCACACCTGCTCCAATTATAGTAAAGGTTTGATACAGGTACGGTATCACGTCCCTTTCATAACGTAACAAAAACCGCGATTTTGCGTACCCGGAAATATGCAGGTATAAAATGAGAATCAGCGCCAGGCATGATTGAAGTTATAGAATAGCTTACCCCGGGGATATATCTTTGATAGGTTCTTCCTTTAGGAGAACCAGGTAATAAAAGGAAATATGACAACCCAGAAAATAAAACACATGGCCTACGAAAGTGAATCCTGGAAAAGAGCTCTTGGTTTTATACTTGATGAGAATGTTTATCTGAAGAACAAATTGTCGGAAACATTGAAAGAAAATTTCGCCGGCAGCTTCTTAAATGATGCCGAAGACTTTCAAAATAGTTTCATTTATTACGATACAATGATCAGTATAATACGGGATGATATTGCAGGGTTTGACAGGTTATTGGAGCGGGAAGCTTTTGAAAACGGCAAAATTATGGATGAGTTGGTACAAAAGGCTAAGACAATTCGTGACAATATGATGAATACAGAATCTGCGTTTTCAAAATTAAAATCAGAATTTAGTGACTACCTTTTGCACAAAAGTTTGATAACTGATCGCCAACAGAGATAACAATCGTGAATGGTGCTGGCCTGGTGGCAAATAAAAATCAAAATTTTAGCCATGCAAAAGAATCAACCCAGCATCTTTTCCAGCTTCTGCACGTTCAGAATGACGATCCTGCCACCCTGGATATCTATCAATTTCTCGCTCTTGAAATCACTTAGGGTCCGGATGAGCGATTCCGTTGCCGTACCGGCCACGGAAGCCAGGTTTTCCCTGCTTATATCAATCGCGTACGATTCTTCTTTACCGTGATATTTTCTGTATAATGTCAAAAGTGCATCTGCAACCTTCCGTCGCAGGGAATTATAAGCAAGTCCCAACAACTGGCTTTCTTTTTCTGAAACATTTTTTGCCAGTAGTTGTACCAGTTTTTTTACAACCTCGGGATTTTTATGAATCAATTCATCAAAATCTTCTTTGGGAATAACTGCCAGCTCAGTTTCCTCAAGTGCTTCAGCAGTATCTTTATAAATCGTTCCTTCCAGCAAGGCAATATGTCCAAGAAAATCTCCTTCTGATAAAAGATCAACGATTAATTCTTTTCCGTCGTCGTTGGTTTTAAAAACCTTTACTTTTCCCTTCACAATATAATAGAGCCGGTTCGGATGGTTACCTTCGGAATATATAATTTGCTTCCGCCTGTATTTATTGCAATTACGATCTTCCTTTAACGAAGTGAGGGCATCTTTACCGAAAGAAGTTTCTATTACCGCATGCAGGGCAGACAGATTAGTGGTATTCAATTGCCTGAGGGCTTCAATTTTTTGAGCCGGCTGTCCACAGCATTGAGTAATTCGGTGCCGCTGAATGGTTTGGTGATATAATCATCAGCACCCAACTCCATCCTCTTTCTGAAGTCACTACGTTCTGTTTTGGCAGTGAGAAAAATAAACGGGGTATTTTTTATGGATTCATTCTTATGCACCGCATGCATCACACCATACCCGTCAAGCACCGGCATCGTAATATCGCAGATGATGAGATCCGGTTTGTGCTCGATGGCTTTTTCCACTCCAATTTTTCCATTCTCCGCTGCTACCACAGTATAACTCGACAACTCCAGGATTTCTGCCGTATTGCTGCGTATATCGTCATTATCCTCAATCAGTAGTATCTTTTTCATTGCACTGATTATTTTTGATGAATGTAACAGTAAATTCAGTACCGCTTCCCAATTTGCTTGTGCATCTAACAGTGCCATTCATCAACTCGGCATATTTGGAGACAATATGCAGTCCCAATCCGGTGCCCTGCACATTGCCTGCATTTGACGCCCGGAAAAATCGTTCAGCCAGGTGCTTCTGGTCGTCTTCGGAAATACCAATACCCTGGTCTTTCACCAATAACAATAAAGTTTCTTTGTCCGAAATGGTATTCACATGAATACTGCTTTTTTCAGGTGAGAACTTGCTGGCATTTGAAATGAGATTGAGTACGATATGCTTTATCATCGACGCATCAAGCAGCACCTCCTCTATGCCCGAATGTGAATAGTGTATATCCTGCTGCTTCCTGAGGACGGGTTTCATTTCCTCTACAATTGACATTGCCAGCTGTTTCACATTAAAATTACTGTACCTGACCTGCAGTTTACCCTCTTCGATTTTTCCCACACTTAAAAAATCATTCAGTATATCTGTGAGTGTGTTTACCGATGACACAATCCGCTGCACATGCTTTTGACGCTTAGGCTGATCGTCGGTCTGAACATATTTTTCAACAAGGTAGGCCGAGGAAAGTACCGTACTCAGGGGTGTCCTGAATTCATGAGAAGCAAGAGAAACAAAACGTGACTTCAATTCATTCAGTTCTTTTTCCTTCTCCAGGGATTTAAGCAGATTTTCTTCTGTTTTAATGCGCTCAGAAATATCAATGGCAATCCCAATGTACCCGATAATTTGTTGATCTGAGTCGTGTATGGCAGTAATAGTCAGGGACACCGGGAATGAAGTATTGTTTTTCCTCACGTACACATATTGTTCCTCCTCGTGAATATTTCGTCTTGCCTTCTCTATCAACACTTCAAAATCATTCTCAATATAAATGCCATGCCGGGATGAGAGCTCCATTCTTTTTCGCTCGATATCCGCTTTATCGTGAAATATAACAGGGGTTTCATTACCTATCACTTCATGTGGAAGATAACCTATATTGTCAGCGGCTTCGGGATTAAAAAGCCTGATTATACCGTTGGCGTCAGTGGCAATAATCATGGCACCGGCGTTGTCCAGTAGTGTATTTTGAAATGCAAGCGCCCTTGCAAGCCTGTCTCTCGATTCTTGCAACTGTTGCATGGTCTCGGTTAAATCCTTCGTACGCAATTCAACTGTTGCCTCCAACTGATCATTGAGTTTCTCAATTTCGGCTTCCGTTTCTTTGCGCACTGAAATATTACTGATAAACGCAATTACAAACTTCTTGTCACCGCTGGTGTAATTACCCAGGCTAACTTCCACAGGAAATTCCGTACCATCACTACGCTGCGCATACAGGTCTAACCCAACGCCCATAGGACGCCGCTGGGGGTTTGCTGTATATTTTTGACGATGTTGTACATGTTTGGTATGGAAACGGCGAGGTATCAGTACTTCGATTTGCCGCCCGATGAGTTCCTGCTCCGTGTATCCAAATAATTTAAGTGCAAACGGGTTAATAGCTGTAATAATACCCTGTTCGTCAGAGATCAGTATACCCATTGTAGCGTATTCAAAAATTGCATTCAGGTGAAGAACATTGCCATTTGTATGTTGTAACGTGGGATCCATATAATGGGTGAAAAGGGGATTTGACCTAAATTTACGTTTCTTTCGGCTGAAATCAACCAGCTCGTAAAACAATAAGTCCCGCCACATTAACGGACGCCGGCATCAGGAAGCAATGTCTATGCAGGTTCAGTGGATTGGATAAGGCATTTCAATAGCGGTAAAGCTTTTTACCAAACCCAGTTTTTAGTTGGCAGTATCGCACCCTCGCTTCCCGTCGACACAACGGGTATCCATACCCTGGAAAGATAAAGCGCTACTGCCTCGCCTCCTCATTTTTTTAAGTAAGATTTTTGCAAGTGCTATTCGGGTTCATTGGGCGTTGTTAATGATTTGAGATGCCGCTTTAGCAATAGAGCGCTGATTATTGCAAGTAAGCCCATATTTGAAGCTAATGCCCCGCTATATTCAAGTTGTTTATATTCCATAAATATACTGAGCGAGGCTATTGTAATATTCATCAGTACCATAAAAGCAAGCAGCGATGGTGTAAGCAGGTAACCTGCCCGCTTCCCACGAAGCAGCAACACCCCTGTTAAAATAAATCCAGGTAAAACAACAGACAAATCAAGCACCTGTACCGGGTTCGTAAATAAACCGGTTTCCTCAAGGATTTGAGGATGCGTGTGTTGAAACATGGCAGGTATTATTTCGGATAGCCAGAGGGAGATAAAAAATGAGCCTATCATAATTAAATATACTGCCAGCAACTTCTGCGGGTAACGATAGTCAATGGCAGACTGCATATAAATTAGCACCATGCGATAGGCATACCATAATAATGAGTAAAAAGAAATGCCCAATACTACGCAATACAAGAGGAAAAAATTGTTGAAATGAATATTAAAGGCATAGATAATAAATGTATACAGAAGATATAAGTGAATGCCTCCCCAAATAAAAAAAGCTGTTTTATTATTACGTAGCGTATAAACCGTACAGGTTAGCAACACCGGAACAATGAATATGCTGTTAATGAGGTCTTGACCAATTGATTGTAACTGCCAGGTACCGGATTCCGAAGCATAGGTATCCTGGTGCATCAAAGAAAGAACAGCAGCAGTAAGGATCAGTGCGGCTTGAAAAATAGACAACGACAGCACTATCCTGTCGTTTCGCTGATACAGTTTCAGGAGATTGCCATTCATACCGATCGCTTTTTTTATATACAAGAATGAACATCGCAACAGCAAGAATCAGGGGCGCCACGAATCCCGATCCTGTGCCGGGTGGTACTATACTTAAAAGAAAGATAACGCCACCTGCAACACGAAGCAAAATATCCGTTCCCGTATTAATATTGATAAACCAATCAATGTCCGGCATAAAGCCAACGACTGTTTTTATGTGTGCAGATAACCAGCTACTGGTAAAGCCTGCATGTCATTGGCGCCCTACCAGGGCGAAAACAAAATGCAGCCTTTCTTTTCAAGAGCACTGTC
>DASUFG010000143.1:0-4186 GCA_036274715.1 Agriterribacter sp. | reverse complement strand
TCGGCTGATACCATAGAATATCCGTAGCGCCGTTCCGCCATAAAAGGCAGCTTGCTCGAAAAAGCCACTACGCCCCAGACCCGCAAGAGCAATCTCCTGCATGATTTCGCGCAGCGCGTTTTCTGCATCTTCGTGATTAGCTGGTTTATATTCCGCAAGCCATTCCCTGATCATAGATCATTTAGTGTTTTAATGAGTATAGAAATGCTTTCCTGCTTTGGTGCGTCCTCCAGGTAATCATCGATCACCCGTGTATTTAGTTCTCGTAATAGTTCCTTGCTTATCCTTAGATCTTCCGTAAGATATTCCCTGGTTTGCTTTATACTTCGGAGCTTGAGTCTTTGTGTGGTGATGATCTTATCGCAAAGCGACTTTTCCTTTCCGGCGATTAACGTTATTTGCTTTGATGCCAGTTCTACCCGCTGTATTCCGTACGAATAATAGGGAAGGGGAAGCCGGATGTACCTGAATCTTCCCACGGGTGTCTTGTAAGTCTTGGCCAGGTTTGTTGTCATTGAGAAAGTTTCATACACACGTTCAGGTATCAATCCCCAATAGGAGAGCGCCGAATCAGATGACACGTAACTAGGTCCCCACAGGTGATTAGCCAGGAGCAGCTTTTCCGGTGTCGGTGTTGATGATTGCGGCCCGGGTATAAAGACTCCTCTTTTTACCTGTACCAGGAAGCCCTGCTTGATCAACTCATTGATCTTATCGTAGGGCCGTCTGTATTCCTGTAGCAAATTCATCAGGATTTGCCGGGTAAGAGGTTGTCCTGCATAATCCCTTATGGCTTCTGTGAAATTCATTTTGTGCTTTTACATATCAAATATCGGATTTTTTCCGATATTTTACCACTATATATACATCAATATGTATGTTAAAATGTAATTTATCGGATTTTTTCCGATATTTTATAGATATAAAGACAGGATGATAAGCCATAGTATGTAATTCAGTGTCAATAATTTTCCTATGCTGGTGAGTGTAACAGCTATTTTGGTTCAAAGCAAGAAACTTTGTGATCCATTCCGCAGAATCTGTTCTCAATTAGTAGAAAGCAACTCCATCAACCGATAGTTAATATAGTAAGTTGTTCTCCCTATTTTTTGAGGCTTTACAATATTAGCATCTGTCAGTTTCTTTAACCATACAGATGCGGTTTGTCGGTGAGCTATTGCTCGTTTCTCCAGTAATTCTATTTTTAAGTATGGTAAAGTAAACATCAACAGAAGGAGTTCGTAGCTGAATGATGAACCCAATGTTTGTTTCATTTGCTTTTCAAATTCATCTTTCAGCAAAAGCATACTTCTTATTTTTTTAGTAGTGAGTTGTGCTGTTTCAATGAGTGCCGTCAATATGTACATTACCCAATCGTGCCAGTTATTTTGTTCTGTTACGCCTCTTAATAATTGGTAGTATTCCGTTTTATATTTTACAATGTAAGAACTGAGGAAAAGTACCGGCTGAGATAATAGTTCCTGTTGCACCAGGTAAAGCGCATTTACAATTCTGCCTGTACGGCCATTGCCATCAGCAAATGGGTGAATGGCTTCAAACTGATAATGGATGAAAGCCATTTTAACCAAAGGATCTAAAGGAGAAATATCCGGGTCATTAATAAATTGTTCCAGTGCAGCCAGCTTTTCTCTTAAAACATCTTCGCAACACGGCGGTGTATAAATGACCTCCCCATTGATGGCATTTTTCAGGGCTGTACCCGGAGCATTCCGTATACCGGATTTATTCTGCTTAATGGTTTGGACAACCTCTATTATTGTATTGGTGAGGAGCAGGTTCTTTTGAGCCATCATTTTCTCCAGCCCCACATACAGAGCTTCCCGATAGCTTAATACCTCCTTGGCGGCATCACTGGCCGTTCCTTCCCCGCTGGCGGCTTTATAAAGCTCGTCCTGCGTCGTTACAATATTTTCAATAGCGGAGCTATCCTTACTTTCCTGAAGCACAATAGTATTGATGAGTAGCCGAGGATCGGGTAATGAGGCGCAAAGGCCGTTTAATTCGCCCAAATGTCTTGCAGCCCTTGCCAGGTGCCTTAAAATCTCGGGCGACTCTGCGAAGCCCGTGGGAGGCAGATTGGGCAGGTCATTAAAGGGGTTATTTTTGCTATAAGCCATTGGTGTTGAATTTGGTATCTATTTTCGACATTACTCAAAACATGGAGTTATTCATTCGACATCATTTTTATTTGATGGTGAAATTATAGCTAATTTTCGACATGAGATGGTTTTTATGTCGAGGTATGAAGGGCAACTAGCGCTGGAAGGTGTAAAAATGCCAATTTTTCGACATCAGGATTAATAAGACTCGGAAAACGTTAGAATCGAGAGGATCAGCGATATTTCCACTTGTAATCACCTGCCGTTCCATGCTTGCCCGTTAATGCACCGGTTACAATAATGTGGGCTTTAATACTTCGCGATAGCCGAGCCTGTATCGATTGTGACCGGGGCAGGTGGGCTGCTGCTGGTTTGGATGGTTGATTCATACTGCCGGCCAGGATCAAAGCGGATAGTGTATGTGTTTTTCATATGAAGCTGTTATTTATAATTGAATTTCACATAGAATAATCATTTTTCATATATTTATGTAATCGTTTTTCATTTTAGTATATGAATAATAATCAATTTTCACAGATTTTAAGCGTTTTTCAGGGAAAACGCCTGCCGGAAGAAGGATATCTGGCCGGTTATGGGGCCTTGCTGAATTTTTATGATTTATCCGCACCATTGCCGGACGTGCTGACAATGATCAGTCAAAAACACAAACGCTACGAGACGAACGAATGGCTGATATTTACCCCCAGGTATATGCCCGAGGATACCGTGGTCGGACACCTGATATTCGCACTAAAATACGAGGGAATTGACCTTGGAATATTAAAGGCGCTGTTCACAAAACTGCCACCTGAAACAATCATTGAATTGGTCAGCAACGAACCAACCGGCCAGTACAGTAGAAAAATTTGGTTTTTGTATGAATGGTTATTAGATACGAAGCTGGCTTTGCCCGACATTACAACAGGTAATTACATAAGCCTGGTGGATGAAACCATCCAATATGCCATCAACAGCAGCGTAGAAAATTCCAAAAGGCACCGCATCCGGAACAATTTGCCGGGCACCCGGCAATTTTGTCCCATGGTCAGGAAGACCGCCCTGCTGGAAGCGTATATAAACAGTAATTTGCCGGCAAAAATAAAGACCATCGTAGGAAAATTACATCCTGACCTGATGGCAAGGACAGCAGCTTTCCTGTTATTAAAAGATTCAAAAGCATCTTATGCTATAGAAGGAGAAACGCCACCGCAAAACCGCGCACAACGCTGGGGCCGTGCTATAGGCCAAGCTGGCATGCAGGCAGTCAATGAAACAGAACTCATCCGGTTACAGCAGATAGTTATTGACAATCCACGCTTCACCAAATTAGGATGGCGAACGCAGGAAGGATATATTGGTGAACATGACCGGAGACATGGAACGCCCATCCCGGATCATATTTCTGCCAGGTGGAAAGATATCCATCCGCTAATTACAGGACTCATTGCAATGGACGAAAAGCTGGAAAAAGATCCCAGTTTTGATGCTGTATTGGCGGCGGCTATGATTGCTTTCGGATTTGTATTTATCCATCCGTTTGAAGATGGAAACGGGCGGATTCACCGTTACCTGATCCACCATGTGTTGCTAAGGAAGGATTATGTTTTAAAAGGTATCATATTCCCTGTTTCTGCCATTATTCTTGAACGACTGAATGAATACAGAGAAGTGCTGGAACACTTCTCAAGACCAAGACTGGACAAGGTAGAATGGAAACCAACCAGTGATAATAATGTCGAAGTGTTAAATGAGACAGCCGATCTATACCGCTATTTCGACGCCACAAAACAGGCAGAATTACTCTATTCATGTGTACAACAAACCATTGAAAAAACAATACCGGAAGAAGTTGCATACCTGGAAAAATATGATCGGTTAAAGTACTGGCTGGACAACGAATTCGAGATGACAGACAAAACAGTGGCTTTACTGGTTCGTTTTCTTGAGCAGGGAAATGGCAAATTATCAGAAAGAGCCCGGACAAAAGAGTTCCAGGCGCTCACCAGTGATGAGATCGTATCCATTGAAGACAAATTCAATGAAATTTTCACAACAGATTAATACAA
>DASUFG010000142.1:0-4697 GCA_036274715.1 Agriterribacter sp. | reverse complement strand
GCTGAGATTTCGGCCATTTTCACATAGTTGTCGGGCAGCAGCATGGAGGAATCTGCCTTAGAAAAAAACAATTCCATATTTTGCAGTGCGTTCAGAGAATCTCCTAACTTATCATAGGCATACGCTTTCGTGCGGTATAATTTAGCATTGGCCTGGGCTCCATCTTTCTGTAATTTTTCATCCGCTTTCGCTATGGCTCCCTTAAAATCGCCCGCTGCATAGATTAAACTAATTTCTTCGGCTTCAACAGAGCCATTGAAATCGGTATTGGCCTTATATTTAGCAAAATAATCACGGGCCTTATTTACATCACGCGTAAACCAATAGGAGTAAAGATCGTAATAAGCAGGGGCATAGATGGGATCAAGCGCAACAGCAGCTTCATAATGTTTTAAAAATATACTTGCCTGGTCTCTCCCTTGAGTAACATATATTTTACCGATTTTATATTCCGCCTCAGCTAATTTAGGATCAAGTGTAAGCGCATTTTGATATGCAGTTACCGCCGCACCGCCGTCCATTAACTTACGATATGCATCTCCCATATTTATATAAACAAAAGGCTCTTTAAACTTCTTTACCTGGGTAGCCTGTGTTAACTTTTCGATAGCATAGCGGGCGTCACCGTCTGGTGCGTTCGCATTAGCCCTACCTACCGCGTTCAATATGTCTACATCTTTCCCCTTAGTCAAACTGATAGCAGTTTCAAAGCGTTGGCGCGCATCGGTGCCCTTGTGTTCGTACAGCTCAACATGCCCCATGCCTACAAGCAATATGGGTTCACTGCCCTTGGACTGCAATGCTGTTTGGTACACTTTTTTGGCACCGGCAATGTCGTTCATCTCTATTAATGTCTGCCCCAACCAATAAGCTGCGGACTCATCATCTGGTTTTGCTGCGAGTGCTTTTTCAAGAGTCTCCTTTGCACTGTTATACCGCTCGTAGTAAAATTGTTTCCTACCCTCTTCCACTGATTGCGCAAAAGCAACATTGCACAGTAACACAGCAGCTACCATAAATCTGATTGTGTGCTTCATCATTTTTGATTTGAAATTTTGGTTTTGGTAAATAAACATATTAAAAATAGTTATTCTTCCTTTATTTGCGCTTCGCGTACAGAAAAATTCATTTTTGAGGGAACAAGATAAGCCCTTTGAAATATAAGCTGTCCCTTTTCATTCTGTAAAAAATTAGTAAAGCCCTTTCCTAGTCCCGAATAATTCTCCTTTACTATATAATATAAACCGCGTACCATTGGATATCGTTTGGTTGCGATATTTGCCTGGTAGGGCTTGATAAATTTGTCGGGCTCGTCACGGGCTTCTATGGATGCGACTCTTACTTTAGTGAGAAATGCCAGTTGTTGCTCGTCTTCGGGATTACCTATCCAACTTACCCCCAGGAAACCTATCGCATGCTCGTTTGCCGACACGTAATCTATTACCCCCTGGCTTGTTTTTGCACCTGTTACCGCGGGTGAAATGGGTTCTCCTCTCAATACAGAATCTATCATAAAACGCACCGTGCTGGTGGCAGATGTGCCATCAAGCACAGGTGTAAGTTTGTACCCGCTTGTTCCTTTCATCAGCGACCTTATCTCTCCCATGGTAAACAGGGAGTCGCTTGCCTTATTATTCACAATAACAGATATAGCATCAGACGCAATTTTGCCCCATGAAGGTGTAAATCCCAGGGTATCTTTTAGTGATTTAACTTCATCTTCACTTAAGCCACGCGTTACAATGACCATCCGGACACTATCGTTCAGCAGGTCTTTCAAACATTCCGCCTCCGGCTTATAATGCGGAATAATAGTGGCATCAGGAAATTGCGACATAAATACCCGGATCTGTGAGTCGATAACAGGTTTAAAAGACTCGTCTACACTAATATTAATGGTACCAGAACGCAGATCATCATTCCCGGCGATCGCTTTACTTTTATCTCCATTATTGCAACTTCCCAGAACCAGTAAAACCAGAGCACAGATACTATTTCCTAGCCTATAATATATACCACCTGTTTGATTCATTTTTTGATAAATTTTCGCTGATAGCCCCTGTATAACCTGAATAATCCATACGCGATACCCACGCAACCAAAAAGCGTATCGATGAGAGGGTCGCTGTTCATCCATTCTACTCCTAATTTTTTGTTAAACAAAAAAAACAAGCCCAGCAAAATCCATAAAACACCCATGCCATAGTCATACAATGAATGAAAAAAAGAATTTTTTTTCCGTTTCTGCTCCTCCCAGTTTTGCTGTACCGACATCGCGTAAAATTTATGGGAGTGGGCAAGTTAACAAATCCTTTGCTAATAGCCGCATCCATACTGGTAAAAATTGATGAAAACCTATTATTCAATTGCCTCAAAACTTACGGGTTGCACAAAATACATCGCCACGTGTTTCCCGTTCTTCTTCGCTGGTTTCCACCTGGGCATCTTTTTCAACGCCCGTATCACTTCCTGGTCAATCTTTTCCCCACCTGTTTGTATAACACTAAAACTACTCATGCTCCCGTCTTCCCTTACTACAAATTGTATCTTTACTTTTACGGATTCAGTACACTGTTCCATTGGATGATGAAGGTTGCGCTGTAAAAAATGCATCATAGCCTTCAGCCCACCCGGATATTCCGCCGTTTCATCTACTTCGTCCACATCAAAAGGACTATCCGGCGGTGGGGCGGCCATTGCTCCACGGTTGTTACCTGCCGCTTGCACTGCAACAGGTGGTTGTGCAATATCTCCCGAAGGCAGTGCATGCATCGTAACCAATGCTACCTGTTTATCAGCCATATCCGTAATGTCCGGCACCTGTTCTTCTTCAGGCGGTATAACCGGCACTATCTTAAAAGTAGAGAGTCGTTGCTGCGCTGCTGGTTGCGGAGGTTTCACAACTTTGGGAGGCGGAGGTTCAATTTGTATTGGGTTAAACGGCACCAATGGCGGAGATGAAGGAATCGAAAAAGGAGGCATATCATTATTTGTATAGTTACGGGTAGCGACCAGTATAGTAAGGGTCATTATTACAGCCGTTGCTATTAATGCGCGTAGAAGATATTCATTATAATGACGTCGTAAATAATAAGCGCCATAGGTTTTGTTGCGATTTTCAAACAGAATATCTAATACATCGCTTTGAAGTATATGTTGAGGCTTCATAAAAGAATGTTGTGATGAAATAAAAATTTTCACAACAGGACCCTGTGGCAATGAGATGCCAGGAAAAAAGAATTCCATAAAAGTCGGGGAACTTCAGTGTGTATCCCATAACTTCTTCCAACGCTTGTATTCAATGAAAAGATGAGTTTAAGTTTTTGCGGGATTGAAAAAACAAATACGACGCGGGTAATGAAAGAAAGAATGTTGGACATTCATTTTCTTATTGCTCAACAGAAATATTTACATCCGGGGTGGTAGATGTGATGGTAGTGCCTGGCTGTTTGGTTAAATGCAACTTCTTTTCCAGGAAATTTTCAATAGCCTGCTGCACACCCAATAAGTCTTTTGAACGTATATAACTTCCTAATACATGATTGCCGGCATTGGGCATAGCTTGCTTTATTTTATCCTTTTCAGGTGTTCCCAGTTCATCAAACATTTTAAGCATTGCCGGCACACTCACTACGCTATCGCGATGCACTTCATCTTTATAATAATACAGCATCAGCAAGGGCTGTTTTACCTTCATAAATGTCTCTTCCGTCATGGTGGTTTCGAGGTATTCCTGTAATTGAGTAGTGGCCTGCAGCGGGTAACGCCCGTACCAGTACTGCTGATACAGCGGACGGCTGTCCGACGAAACTACCAATGAATCGCCTGTAACCCATTCAGCTACCTGTAACCCCCACGGATCATTCAGCAGCCAGGCCTTATCGTTATCAATGGCAATATTAGGACTCAACAACACCAATGCGGCTACCTCTTTCGGGTAAGTGGCAGCCAGCTGCAACGCATTGGTACCTCCTGTTGAAGTGCCCATTAATATTACCTTTTCACCCAATTGTTGTCCAACTGCCAACGCCTGCTTGGCGCTTTCCCAATACTCTTCAGCCGTTAAATTTTTCATGGGTGAAACCGTATCAATACCATGTTCTGCCAGCCTTGACAAATAAAGGTTACACCCAAAAGCCCTTGCGATATTGGTATGTATGGGATAGCCTTCCTCCTGCGAAGCGGAGAAACCGTGCAGGTAAACGATCGCGTATTGCGTTTTTTGTTTAAGCGAGTCATTATACCAAACCACGCGGGCCTGGTTGTTGGGCTTCAACATGTGTTTTTCCTCATTGCGACGGATGTAGTTCTCCAGTTTGATGGCATCGTGGGGAACCACCGGCATCGCCGTACTATAGGTGGGTGTTGCAGGTCGCGGACCCAAAGCATATACAATCGCCAATAGCCCAATAACAATACATAATATGCGAACCCATTTTTTACGGAACATGTGAGCGTTACTTAGATAAAATGATACATTTTGATAAAACCGGCGGCAATCTACAACAATCAACCTGAAAAACAGGGACCTTCTTATTTGACCGGTAAATAATCACTTTAGTTCCTGGCTACATAAAGCAGTTGGCATTTGATTCACCAGCAAGAGATTAAAGCTATCGACCACCTGCATTAAGCAATCGCCAAAAATATCACCTGCACAACGAATCAAAATATCCACAAAAGGCAATTGGGCAACC
>DASUFG010000141.1:0-6973 GCA_036274715.1 Agriterribacter sp. | reverse complement strand
CCTTTCTGCCTCAGTTTCAGCAAAAAAAGCATACCTTTGCGCACCTTACACATATTCCTTAATAATAACTTAACACAAAAACGGAAAATGTCAACAAAGAAACGAATCCTATTTATTGCCAACGAAATGTCCCCCTATCTTGAACTTACCGAATTCTCCGAAATTGTAAACAGACTGGCAATAAAATCAAATGACAATGATTTTGAGGTTCGTTGTATCATGCCCCGTTTTGGAACGATAAATGAAAGAAGACACAGGTTACATGAGGTAGTACGGTTATCGGGCATCAACGTTTCTGTAGATAATGAAGATTTTCCGCTTCAGATAAAAGTAGCATCCCTGCCCAACGCCCGGTTACAGATTTATTTTTTGGAGAATGACGACCTCTTTAAAAGGAAGTTTGTGTTTACCGATGAAAGCGAGCACTGGTTTGATGACAACTGGCTTCGCGCAATCTTTTATTGTAAAGGTGCTTTGGAAACCGTAAAAAAATTCGGATGGCCCCCTGACATTATACATTGCAGCGGCTGGATGACGGGTTTAATTCCGATGTATCTGAAAACCGCTTATAAAAAAGAACCTGTATTCAGCAACAGTAAAATAGTCTTTACTATTGGGCAAAATACTTTCAAAGAAAAAATAGGCCACGATTTTGTAAAGAAAATAGCGATCCATTCCGCAATAAAGGATAAAGATCTCGAACCCTTTAAAGATAATAACAATAGCGCCATGTTCAGGGGTGGCGCTACTTATGCCGATGCTATTACTTTTGGGGCAGCAAAAGTAGAGAAAAAACTGGCCGAAGACTTCTCAAAAGTGAAGGGTAAAAAGATACTTCCATTTAAAGAGGATTCAGATTTAACAGACTATTTACAATTGTATAACGACCTTGCGCAGAAGTAAAATGGATGAAGGCTGAACACTAAAAATGATAAGATATTATCTTTTTTAATATTTGACTTTTCATACCTGGGCTTCTTATCAAATCCCTCTTTATAAAAATACATCAGGTGAAGTTTAAATTTCTGTTGTTTTCGATCGGACTGGGAACACTGGCTATTATACTGAATACGCATTGCACTAAAATTACTCCAACAGATATTGGCACCGAGCTTTTACCGGCGGTGGACAATGTACAAACTTTTGAAACATCATTAAGGGTATATGCAGATAATTATTTAATGAATGATTCTTCCAGAATCAATTATTCGGAAGATCATGCACTAGGTATTATTGAGGATGATCCTGAATTTGGAAAAACAGAGGGACAAATTTATTTTTCTGTAGTACCGACTTCTACCGACAGTTATCCGTTTACCAATGTTGATAGCATTGTAGGTATGGATTCGGTGATATTAAGTCTTGCCTATAAAGGAATATATGGCGACAGTACGTCTGTGCAAAAGATAAATGTATATGAGATTAGTGATGCAGCATTTCAGGACTCCATCGGTTACCTGGTGAGTCACCCCGAATTTAGTACCACGGGCACTGTACTGGGAGGGAAAACGGTAGATTTTACTACGATAGACGACCCCAAGACCATTATTATCAAAAGTGATACGCAGGTGGTGAGCAATGTTTTGAAAATTCCTTTGGATCCAGCGTTGGGTATGCGTTTTGCGGCCTATGATACGTCTATTTATCGTCCTGCAATGAGAGACTCAGCTTTCCAGACTGTTTTTAATGGATTGGCACTAAAAACGGACGAAGCGGGCTCCCCGCAGAAAAATGCTTTAGCCTATTATAATCTTTATGATGAGAATACAAAACTCACCTGTTATTTCAGAATAAAAAAAGCCGGTGGCGTTGACACGGTTGCTGCTGATTTTCAATTGTACATTACCGGATTATACACTGCTTATAATGCTAACCTGGTAAAGCGCACCGCCATGCATGGATATGCAGGGTTAAGTGTTAACACAGCCATCCCGGATGCCGGTGAGATATACCTTCAATCTTCTCCGGGTTCTTATGCTATCCTTAAGATTCCCGGACTCGATACGATGCAGAATGCCATCATACATCGGGCCGAGATTGCATTTGAACCTTTGGACCCGCCGGGCAATACGATTTATACATCGCCCGATTTTCTTTTCCTGGACCTGGTTGACAGTGCAAATAACCGGTATCTGACCGTGCGGGATGATTTTATATATTCATTTGCCCCTAATTATACTTACAACTACCAGATTTTTGGTGGGTATTTAGATGATGATAAGTACTTTATCAATCTTACCCGTTACGTCCAAAATCTTGTTACTACCCATAGTAAAAACTATCCGTTGAGGCTCTATGCACCAAAAACGGCATACGCCTATTATTCATATCCCAAAGAAACCGGGTCCTTAATTAGTAGCGGCCGCGTTGCGTATCCCATTAATAAACAAATTGCAAAAGGAAGGGCCTACGTTGGCGGTGGTACAAATACCGCAAAACCCATGCGTTTACGTATTATTTATTCAAAAATTTAGTCCGGCACTTCTTATCTTTGCGCCATTTTAGAATAGGTGCTCGTTAATGTATGAGTGTCGTAACATGTTTAAACTTTTTTTAAATGCCGTATTTATTTACATCAGAAAGTGTATCTGAAGGACATCCGGATAAAGTCGCGGATCAAATTTCCGATGCTTTAATTGACAATTTCCTGGCTTTTGATCCTAACAGCAAAGTAGCCTGTGAAACACTGGTAACCACGGGACAGGTGGTGTTAGCCGGCGAGGTAAAATCGAAAGCCTATCTCGATGTGCAGGAAATTGCCAGGGGCGTAATTCGAAAAATAGGTTATACCAAGAGTGAATATATGTTTGAAGCTCATTCCTGCGGCGTATTGTCTGCCATACATGAACAATCTGCCGATATCAACCAGGGTGTTGACAAAAAAAAGAAGGAAGAACAGGGTGCGGGCGACCAGGGAATGATGTTTGGGTACGCGACGAATGAAACAGATGACTACATGCCACTGGCGCTTGATCTCGCGCATAAAATACTGATAGAATTGTCGGCGTTGAGAAGGGAAAACAAGCAAATCAAATACCTGCGTCCCGATGCAAAAAGCCAGGTGACCTTAGAGTACGATGACAACAACAAACCAGTTCGCATAGATGCCATTGTTGTGTCTACACAGCATGATGACTTTGATACAGAGCCAAAAATGCTGGCTAAGATCAAAAAAGATATGATCGATATTCTAATACCCCGCGTGAAGGCGAAATATAAAAAGTACGCGAAACTCTTTAATGCCAATATCAAATATCATATCAACCCCACAGGTAAATTTGTTATTGGTGGGCCGCATGGTGACACCGGTGTAACCGGTAGAAAAATCATTGTAGATACCTATGGTGGCAAAGGTGCCCACGGTGGTGGTGCATTCAGTGGTAAAGACCCATCCAAGGTAGATCGATCTGCAGCTTATGCCACGAGGCATATTGCAAAAAACCTGGTGGCTGCGGGTGTTGCAGATGAAGTGTTGGTGCAGGTGTCTTATGCTATTGGGGTGGCCAAACCTACCAGCATTAATGTAAAAACCTTTGGTACTGCCAAAGTGGATTTAACCGATGGTGCGATTGGCAAAATTGTGGAACAGGTATTTGATATGCGCCCCTATTTTATTGAAAAACGTTTGAAGCTGCGTAACCCCATTTATAGTGAAACTGCAGCCTACGGACATATGGGCCGCAAACCGGAAACCGTGACAAAGACTTTTGTCTCACCCGATGGAAAGGTGAAGAAAGTTAAAGTTGACCTGTTTACATGGGAGAAATTAGATAAAGTGAAAGAGATCAAAAAAGCATTTGGACTTAAATAATTCAAGCCCGAGCGTAAAAGATAGGAACCCGCAGTTTGGAAAACGACCTGCGGGTTTGTTTTTTGTATAATTTCATGCTTGTTTACATTCTTTTTTGCATATGGTCAACGAACAACACAATCCCTGGCAAATTATTAATCAAAAGGACATTTATGATAACCCCTGGATACGGTTAGTAGAATACGAAGTTATTAATCCAGGCGGAAGCAAGGGCATTTATGGTAAAGTACATTTTAAAAATAGGGCAATAGGTGTTGTACCGCTTGATGAAGAAGAAAATACCTGGCTGGTAGGGCAATATCGTTTTCCGATCGATACGTATAGTTGGGAAATTCCAGAAGGTGGTGGCCTCATTAATGTGGATCAATTGGTTTCAGCAAAACGAGAACTGCTGGAAGAAACCGGAATAAAGGCGGAAAAGTGGGAGCAGGTGTTGGATATGCATATTTCGAATTCCGTTACCGATGAAAAAGCGATAGTATATCTTGCACGCGATTTATCGTTTCATAATGCGGAGCCTGAAGAAACGGAGCAATTGGTTGTCAAAAAGATACCCTTTACCCGGGCCATAGAGATGGTGATAAACGGAGAGATCACTGATTCCATTTCTGTTGCGGCGTTATTTAAAGTACATTATTTATTAACACATAAGCTGTTATAATTTTCTACATTGAAAAAATCATCATTAATAATCGGACGTCAGCCTTTAATCGAAGCATTTGCCAGTGGTAAAGCGATTGACAAGATCTTCATGCATAAGAATATTAATGGTGAAAACATTCCGCAGATCCGGCAATTAGCCAAAGATAACCAGGTGCCAATACAGATGGTACCCTTGGAAAAGCTGAACAGTTTTACAAAGGCCAATCACCAGGGTGTGGTTGCTATTGGCGCAATAATTCAATATGTTGAACTGCAGCAGGTAATTGACCATGTAATTGGAAAGGGCGAAACGCCATTATTTATTATGCTTGATGGAATAACTGACATACGGAACATTGGTGCTATTGCCAGAACTGCCGTATGTTGTGGTGCACAGGGCATTATTATTCCTGATAAAGGCGTGGGTGCGCTTAATGAGGAAACCATGAAGTCTTCGGCCGGGGCGCTTGAACTTGTAAACATATCCCGCGTGAACAGCCTGGCAAAGGCCGTTGACACCCTTCATTTAAATGGAATAAAAGTGTTAGCTGCAGAAATGAAGGCGGTTAAGCAGGTATTTGAAATGGACTTTGTACAACCTTGCTGTATCATTATGGGCAACGAAGAAAAAGGAATACAGCATTTCCTGGCCAGGGCTTCCGATGATCATTTTACGATACCTATTGCCGGCAATTTTGACTCTTATAATGTTTCGGTTGCTACCGGTATTATATGCTATGAAGCCATGAAACAAAGACTGAAATAGCCAAAAGAAAGGGTGTAAGTTTTTACTCTAGCATGTTGTTACCGGACAGTTGTTCATCACAAAAAGCATTAAATTCTTTTTCGTTGACATCCTGCCGCATGATCTCTTTTTGAATAATCCTGTTATTCTTAAAATCCAGGGTGAGCAGGTTGTCCTTAAGCACCAGGTTTGAAAATTCGTTCCAGTGATACCTTTTCCTGAAAAATGTATTGATTACCACCTGGTCGTCAGACACTCCTATTTCAAGAGGATGCCGCGACTGGTGATCAAAGAGAATAAACAGTATAAAAAATAGCGCAACCCATCGCAACCCCGGAACCATTAACCATATGCAACCTGTGATAAACAACGGATGCTTGTAGGTTGAAGCCCGATTGATTTTTATTTTAACCCAAATCTTCCACGTAAGGGCTACTGGCACAACCCAGCTCATCCAAAATAATAAGGTAGAAATGCTGCCCAGGTTAAAGGAGTAATAAAGAAAAAATATCCAGGAAACAAAGCAAAGCAGGAAACTTAAATAATCGATATGTTGAGAGTTCTCCTTTTTGATCATCAGGATGTAATGAAATAGCTCAACTTTTTTTTTCGTCATGTTTTCAGTTGCTTGCAACCATCAGGTTACACAATTTAAATAAGACTCTTGCTCCTACATTTTCATCCCATTCGTTGGAACTAACGCCTACTTCACAGAGGTCGAATCCGATAAGTTGACGACCACTTTCAATGATTCTCCGGAAAAGAAAAAATATCTGCTCTGCTTCAAACCCGCCGGGAACTGGGGTTCCTGTATGCGGACATAAAGTCCTGTTCAGTCCATCAATATCAAAACTGATATATACTTTTTGAGGAAGGTGATTGATGATTTCATCAGCAATATGTTTCCAGCTTAGACCCTCGTATTGCCGTTCTTTGATGCGTTTGTCGAAATAGGTGACCACCCTGTTGTTGCTGTTACAAATATAATCCCATTCACCATGACAATAATCCCGAACACCCACCTGCACCAGCCGGGTGAGTTGTGGAATTTCCGATAAGGCATTGTACATAATGGACGCATGTGAATACGAAAACTGCATATAGGCTTTGCGAAGATCGCAGTGGGCATCAATTTGTAAAATACCAAAATCGTCGTGCTTCTCAGCAATGGCTTTATAAAACCCCAACGGCGCGCTATGGTCGCCACCCAACACTCCAACAAGCTTACCCCTGTCGAGCAATGCCTTGGTTTCATCGTATACCCAGGCATTTAGAAAATTACTGCCTTCATTAACTTCCTTCAGCGCCTTACACATGAACCGGTTATCGTCGATTTTTTCGCCCTTGGAAATATAATCAATAAACAATTCGGACTCTTTTCGCAGGTAATCGTTTTTTAAAAGGATTTTTTTATCGGGTTCGCGTAAAAAAAAGCCCTGTTTCCAACCGTCACTTACATCTGCATCAAAAAGATCAACATGCATACTGGCTTTTTGAATACGTTCGGGTGCCCTTGCCGTGCCTGCCAGGTAACTCACTGTCACTTCCCAGGGAACCGATAAAACAACAAGGCGTGCTTCTTCCTCGGTGGTGGGTAAACCAAAAATATTGTAGTTGGGATTACCGGAGCTATTAGGGTCAAATTTGGAAAGATCCATGGTCGAAAAGATGATGTTTCAAAAAAGGATGCAAGTTATAGCAGTTTTTTTATACGCTGCATTAACTGCTAAATTATTAATAACGCTAATGCGGTCGGTAAGGTTGCAGAGAGCATT
>DASUFG010000140.1:0-4029 GCA_036274715.1 Agriterribacter sp. | reverse complement strand
AAATCGGCGACTTTAAAAGGCGCGGATGATCTTGCAGCATATCCGCGCCAGGTTGCGTTTGTGCCTCGTCTACTTTTTGGACAGAAAAAGACGTTTATAACAGGGCATGTAAATAATTTGCCGTGTCTTTAAGACCAGCTTTTCTTAATTGATTTAAAACCTCAAACTCGTCTTGTTTAGGATTCTTTTTATTCAATACCATTTCTTTGAAAGCGGCAATCGCTTGCTCCTGGTTTAAATCGATAATATCTGTTAAAAAATCATCAGCTGTTTTTGCATTTAAACTAAAAGATTGCAGGTACTCTTCCGGAAAGTCTTTAATGTTATTTGTTACCACAAGATTAGCATTTGCTTTTATTGCTGCTGCCAAAACGTGGCGGTCGTCAACATCAGGTAATTCCAGGTGGGTTATCAAACCTTTATAGTTTTGTACTAAAGCGTCCGGAAAAGCTAAATTGGCTTTTGCTATTCTTTTATTAGCTTCTTCTTCTGAAACACCCTTTTCTTTCATAACTTTCTTCCACTCATCAAATATATGTTCGCTCCATTTTGGAGTATAAAGGTCGTAGTGTGCAAACCAAAACAATATATCTCTTATAATTACAGGATAAACAACATTAGTATCTAAGACTGCTGTAAATCGAACACTATGAATCATACAATCCTGTTTCTTCGTCGAGATTCATAATATCAACGATATTTTGTTTCTGTTGTTCTTTCATTTTGTTTCTATATTTCATGATATCATCAAACTTAATTCTCCTATGCTTTCCCACCTTAGTGAATGCAATCTTTCCATCCTCCAGCAATTTTACTAAATGAGGTCTTGAACAACCAAGAATTTCGGCTGCCGCTTGTGTAGTCACTTCAGTAGCAACAGGCACAAGTGAAATTAATTTACCTTGCCCCATAGCTTTTAAAATGTCTCCCAAAAGTTTTAAAGCACTTAAAGGAATCTTGATTTTCTCGCTTGTTTCTTCAATTTCAATTTCCGGCTGCTCGGAATTAAGTTGCTCTATCACTGATGCTAAAGCGTCGTAAGATTCGCTTGCAATCTTTTGGTCAAGTTTTGAGGGCTTCCTTATTTGCTCTGACATTTTCATCATAGTAAGGTTTTTCTGATTCAAGCCAAAATTAAACGAAATAAACGAAATAATCAAAATAATCGAAAATAATAACAACACGAATTATCTAATGGACTTGTATGGATGTTGCTAAAAACAATTGATTGTCAGTTATTTATTAAAGAATTTCCAGGATTTAATTTTTTAGTCTCTCTGAGTAATGTCCATTTAGCCTCACCCCAACTGAAAACAGCTGCCGATTGGCATAACCGCCACTTGCCGATTTACTCAATCAGGCCGATTCTTTTCCTGACGCAGCTATTCCAACGGCACAACTGTGTCTCCCAAAGTAACCGGTCTCTGGCCGGGTAGTTTTCAAATGCCGATTGCAAATCGGCTGCTTTGAAAGACACGGATGATCTTGCAGCACATCCACACCAGGTTTGGGACTGGGATTTCAAATCATTTGGTTTTTCGCGTACACATGGCAGTTGGTAAGCCTGGATATAACTTTTACATTTGCATTTTTGCCTGCCTTATTTCCCAAACCAATGGCTGTAACCGATGGTAATGGTAGCCGTTCCTATTTTGTTTTTCCCATTGTCCGTGCCTTTCTGGATATTCGTAAAACCGTAATTAAAGCCGCCTTCCATAAATATATCTCCAGGACCAAAGCTATACGACAATCCTGCATTGCCTTCAATGCCAAAGTTGGTGCTTTGTAACTGGTCTTTGATATTTACTGTTTTGTTGAACGACTGGCTGCCTATGGGCAACGCCTGTTGTCCGCCCGGATCAATATATATAGTGCTTTGGCCGCTGGTAACCTGTTTGGCCGAAAGCAGGAAACCCACAAATGGGCCTGCATCCGCGTAAACGCGAAAGGGAGATGTGCTGCTGAAGTTCATGCCAAACTTTGCTAATACCGGGATCATGAGATAGTTTAATTTGACTACGCTGTTGTAATCGGCATAAAAATAGGGCGGTACCTGCCCGGGTGGAAACATGGAACCCAACTCCCGGGAAACAGGCAAAGCCTGGAAGCCATCTTTTTTACCACCCTGCGAGGAGTATTTGATCATGGGCTGTATAGAAAATAGCTGCGATAATTTAAATTCCGCAAAAATACCAGCATCTGCCCCAACCCTCGAACTGTAACCGGTGTTCAATGGATTTTGAGTACTGCCGTCCCCGGTTAAGTTGGGGATGCTGAGTCCGCCGCGAATGCCAATGGCATATTGCTGGGCAAACCCGCTGTACCCGGTTAGTAAAGAACTTAAAAACAGGCAGCAGGAAAATAAATGCTTCATAACATCATATTAGGGTGAAAGAATGATGGCAGAGGCGATGATTAACATGGCAAACAACAGGAGCAATTTGAAATGGCCTTTAATGCCTCCCGGCTAATAGCGGCAGATAAATTTATGCCTATTTGTTTAATGTAAATACAATGACTTTCAAAAATGGCACCCTTGCATTACAAAAGCGTATGTACTATTGGAGAAGCGTTTTTTACACTACCGAATATCGGTTTTGAGTTCAGCATTGCTCATATTTACCATATCAACAGCGGGTTTCATAGTCGTTTTAAAATCATTTTTTTCTATTGTAACATCCGCACAGGCTGTTAGCATAAATGCCGGCCGGGCAGCGCCCGGCTGCATGAAATTCGTTTGAACAATGGCATTGTTTCGAAAAATAAGGTGGCCGGTGCTCCTGGCTGTTAAAAGGGGATAATCGTATACTTTAAAAATATTATTCTCAATGCATATGTTTTGATGCACCATAAATCCCGGCACCAATTGATGATTTTCGGGCGCAATGGCAATCACGTAATTTCCAGGCGCAGAATTGTACCCGCATTCTTCAAAAACATTATTCCTGATGGTAACATCCCGCACGGGTCCCGATTCGTACCAGCTTAACGCATCATCGGCAATCAATATCGCATGCATGCCGGTCCTGGAAAAAATATTGTTCTCTATTAATACCTTCCTTCGGGTAGTGATGAGCAAACCCCGGGTATTGGTTCTTTCAAAGCGGCTATTGCGGATAATCACTTCGGGCGTCCAGGTGCTGTTTTCAATGCAATCGCCAATCTCCAGGTCATGTGGCAGTTGGCCCTTTAGTTCAATTTCCATTTCGCGCTTATTCACTAACCGGGCATTACGAATACTGGCCAGTGCCACCGGCATTAATGTTTGCGGGTTAATGAATACAATGCTGTCGTTCGCAAACAATGCGCTGAAGCCCCATGTTTGATGATGCATAAACCTGGCCCGGATTTTTTTATCGTTTTCAATAGCTACAATTTGAAGATGTGTGCCATGCACATTTACCGGATCGTCGTGCGAGCCCGAGGTAAAGCAACTATCCACGATTATTTTTCCCCGGCAGCCCGAAAAATGAAAACAGTCGGCAAAGGAACTGATGACGCGACCGCTATTTTTCCGTGGTGCCACCGATACTTTTACCAGGGAAATATTTTCCGAAAATTGTGAAACAATGCCCAGGCCATGCATATAATGCATCTGCAGTTGTTCAATGCGGATGTTTTTACTGAGATGGATAAAGGCGCCGCAGTTATCGCGGTAAGGATCCCGCACTGTTAATACATCGCCCGGCTCAAACTGCAATCGGGAAAAGTCGCCGGTAAATGTGAGGTGCCCGGGACTGGTTTCAACTACGCTACCCGCTGCAAACGGCTTAAAAGAACTGTAGTGCATCGTTTCGTCCCCCGGTCTGAATACAATGGCATGAGACGAATTGTTTTTCCAACCTTCACCATACCAGGTAAGCTTACCGTTATCAATCCAATATTTTGAATCGGGATGAACAGCGGCTTCTATGGATTGAGATGAAGCGGAGACAATGCTGAGTTCCGACATGGTTGGCCGTTCATAGTCGAACTGAAGATTTTTGATATGGATATTTTCGCTGTTTAAGATCGCAAATGACACCATCT
>DASUFG010000139.1:0-4539 GCA_036274715.1 Agriterribacter sp. | reverse complement strand
TAAACAAGTGCGGCTGAACATTTTCAACATATTATTTGATGAAAAAAAAATTGACAAAGCGTTCATGGATTTCATGCAGGTTAATTTAGATTATTACCATGCTTCCATCATGTCGGAAGTAATATCCGGCAAGTATGCTTTCACCCAACTGTCTATCGAACATCCACAGTATAAGTCTTCATTCCCCGCCGATTTTGCGGCACTTTGGGAAAAACTGTACAAGCAATACCCGGTAAGCTTCCCGGCCGCGCTGGAAACCTATGGTTACAATGGTGGTTTTAATGTATATGCCGGAAATTATGTTAACGGCTATATTTCCTGGCTCAGGAATAAAAACAAAATAGTGCCGCCCCCCATGAATTGGGCGGCGGGAATGAAAGACCTGTTCCAGGCTATTCAAAGCAACCTGTCGCCTGTTGCCGCCGAATATATGGAAGCCGGAATTTTATTCACAGAGTTGAACCGCGAAAAAAACTACCCGGAGTTGCTGAGATTTACAGCCGATTTTAAAAGGCGTTACCCGAAAAGCAGTTATACTGCTTATCTCGATCCATTGATCGCCAGGGCTAATGCCTATAATAGAACCATAAGTACGGATTACACAAGCGATCAAAAAATAATACCTGGCTATGCGGCCATTTCATCTTTTGGCGCATTGATGGCGCCGTTCAGGGGTAAAACCGTTTTTATTGAATATTGGGCTAGTTGGTGTATTACCTGCAAAGACCAGTTCAGCTATGAAAAAGAGCTGCAGCAGTTTTTGCTGCAAAAAGGGGTGGAGCACCTATTTATTTCTGTGGATGATCAGCATCACGAAGATGAATGGAAATCGATGATCAAATACTATGATTTGAAGGGTAGCCATATAAGAGCTAATGAAGCATTGTTAAAACAATTGTCCGGTATATTCTGGAGCGGTAAAGGCTATGCGCTTCCGCTTTATGTTATTATTGGGACCGACGGCAATATCAGGGAATATGACGCCCTGGGTCCATCTGAAAAAAAGAAATTGTACCAGCAGATTCAGCAGTATGTGCAGTAGGATATGCTAATGGCTTTGAAAAAGGTGATGGGGGTAGTTCAGCGGGTCCTGGTTTAGTAACCCGCATAATGCTTTGTACAACTCGGGGTAGTGCAATTGTAAACGATCCGGACTTTTAAAATAAATCTCTATGCTCTCTGCCCAGAATTCCTGGAAATCTTTAACGGCATATTCCGAGTACAGCCCGATGGTGAGGATTTTTTCTACATTATAGATCTTGTCGCCAACGGAATTGAACATATGGAAGGAGTCTTTAAAATCTTTGTCAATACTCAATTCCGTTTCAAAGTTTTGATAGTATAAGGCATGCGCCATTTCATGCAATCCTACATTCTGCAGGTCGTATTTGTTTTTGTAACCTTCCAGGAATTGTTTCCATGCAATATTGATGGTATTGCCGGTAACATTACCTATCAATATCCTGAAAGGCTCTAATCCTACAAAGGCTTCAGGAAAAATCTGGATAATATTAAAATGCGATAGAAGATATTTTCTTAATCCGAAAGTAAGTTGGATGGCGGCTGCGCTGATGAGGATGGGCATCTCGCGGTAGCCTTTTTTATCGTGGATAATGAATATTTTGGTGTCGATGAATTTTCTGAGCCGGTGAATGAATTTTTCACGGTCAATATCCAGCAGCCGGTTATAGTAGGTAAAATGTTTCGAAAGAACAGTATGCAGTACTTCATCAGAAAATTCCAGTTCGTTGCCATTATATACTAATGGGCACTCAATATGCGCTTCATCCTGGGCAATCTTATCGTGCCCCGCCTGATCGGTAGAATCGGTAAGGGTGTGCCGTTTAGAACTTGTAAAGCGCCAGATTATTGCAATAACTAATATGATAAATACTATCCCAATGATCATTCCATATGGTTAAGACAATATATAACGTCTTAGTCGCCTAATAAATTATCCTTATCATCGTCTTCCAGTAAATTCAGGTCAATGGAGTCTTGACCTGCGATACCGTCGATAGAGCCACGTATATGCGCTGCATTTAAGAGCACTTTTTCCAGGTGCTTTTCCCGTGCCTTCCATAATTTCTCCATGGCATCCCTTTCTTTTTGAATAGACATCCGCATGGAGAGAAATCCTTCCCTTATGGCTTTCCATTGTTCGGCGAACTCCTGCCCGGTTAAATAATCGTATAACAAATGCATTTTATCCCCCCGGTTCTCCTGCGATTTCGATGCATTATATATTTTAATTATTCCTTCCCGCAAAATATGCGCCAACGGACTTGCTTCTGCAAAGTTACAAATCCAAACGCCGTTTTTTTCCCCAAACTGCTCCATGTCTTTGGGCATATTTTGGGTAACAATAACGGCAACATCGGCACCCTGGGTTCTCATTTCTGCTTTCAACTTTTCAATCCAGTCCAATGAAAAATGTTGTGCCCGTTTGCTTTCATAAATAATTTTGCCACATTCCTGTCCAAACCGGTTGCGTATGGTTTGTATGCAATCGGCTCCCCGGGTACCTTTTCCCACTTCTTTTACCAGGTCGAAAGGAAAGCTGTTCCGTAACAATTCTTCCAGCAGCAATTCCTGGACTTCGCCCTGCATTTGCATGGATCCCTGCTCGGCCTTGCGTTTCATCTGGTCTACCAATTTTTTCTGATCCTCCAGTTGCTTCTCCATTTCCTTCATCTTTAATTGGTATTCCGTTTCTCTTGCGCTGTTTTTTTGTTCTTCCAGTTTTCTTATTTCTTCTGAAATCTTTTGGCGCTCCGTTAACAGAGTTTGCTGTATCTGTATCTCCATTTCCTGTTCCTTGTTTTTCAATTCCTGTTCTTTTTTCAGGTACTCCAATTGTTTCACACGGGCTTCCTGCAATTTCACCTCATTGTCTTTATTGGACTGTTGCAGCAGGGTGAGCTGGTTTTCGAAATCGGCACTTATGCTTTTTCGCAGATTCTCTTCAAGCGATTTTTGCATCTTCTGTTTTTCATCGGCTAGTTTGCCTGCATATTCTGCTTCTTTTTGTTGTGCCAGTTGCAGCAGGCTTTGCTCCCTTCGCAAAAATTCTTCCTGTTTCTTTCGCAATTCATCGTCTTTTTGTTTTATATAAACGGTCATCTTTTCCCGCAATTCCTTTTTATACTCTTCCGAAACCGCATCTTCCATCTGGAATTTATGACCGCACTCAGGGCATTTTATTTCTGTTGCCATTACAATAAGTTTATGCAAGTTTACAAAACCCGCTAAAAATGAATATATTTAGTTTTTCCAGAAAGATATGTTATGATAACCCGGCGATCGCTTTTAAAAAAATCTTTGCTGCTCTCTTCATTACTGCAAACGGGCGTTTTTAAAAACCTGATGGGGGCTCCTGCGGCGGGCTCATTTAAGATTGGCGCCTGCGACTGGTCGATTGGTAAGCGCAGCGACATCGGCGCTTTTGAAGTGGCAAAAACCATTGGACTGGATGGCATCATGGTGGACATGGGTGATGAGAAGAACGACCTTCATGTGCGGCAAAAACAAATACAACAGGACTACCTGGCAGCATCTGCCAGAACCGGTATTGCTATTTCGAGCCTTGCCATGGGTATATACAATAGCATTCCCTCTCATAGTGATGCGCGCACCCACGAATGGATTTCAGGTTCAATTGACGCGGCAAAAAACCTGGACGCAAAAGTGTTGTTACTTGCATTTTTTAATGCCAGCGATCTGCGGAATGATAACTATAGAAAAGACGCGGCTATAAGGCATTTGCAGGCACTAATGCCGGAGGCTGAATCGAAAGGGGTGATCGTAGGTATTGAATCCTATCTTGATGCGAAGGAACATATGGATATTATGGACAAGGTAGGATCCGAAAATCTGAAAGTGTATTTTGATTTTCGCAACACTGCCGATGCCGGCCATGATCCCATTGTAGAATTTAAAAAGCTGGGCAAGGACAGGGTATGCGAACTGCATATGAAGGAGAATGGTTTTTTGCTGGATAAAGGAAGCGTAAACTGGAAAGGTGTGAGTGAAGCGATTTATGAAACCCATTATAAAGGCAATGGATGGATGCAGATTGAAGGCGCTACTCCCAAGGGTGCCGATATTGTTGAAAGCTATCGTCATAATCTTGGCTACTTACAGAAACTTTTTTATAAATGAAAATAGTTGTGACATCAAGGAATGTATTTTTTTATTGCGTCATTTTTTTTATAGCCTGCAACCCTTCCAGAAACCCAGCCAAAACCGATTTACCGTTTTATTTACCCGATGATCTTGAGGCAACCTTGTGGGCAGAATCGCCCATGTTTTACAATCCTACCAATATCGACGTAGATGCCAGGGGCCGGCTGTGGGTAACCGAGGCGGTTAACTACCGAAACTTCAATAATGATTCCACCGTATTTTTTCACCATGCAAAAGGCGACCGGGTAATGATCCTGGAGGATACGGATGGCGATGGGGTGGCAGATTCTTCCAAAGTATTTGTACAGGATACCAGCCTCGTATCGCCGTTGGGGATAGCTGTAATGGGCAACC
>DASUFG010000138.1:0-2712 GCA_036274715.1 Agriterribacter sp. | reverse complement strand
GAAATCTACTTTTTTTTCTCCCCTCCTTATTCTAATATACTTTGCCATCAGTTCTTGTAGCGCTCCGCGCTCGATGTTAACATCGGGTAAAGTGCTGCCGAAAGGACAAGTCAGATTCGGGATAAATAACACTGTTAACGTTTCATCCGCTTCCATTGAGCGATCCATCAAAGGTTCTATGAATCTGGCAGAATCTGTTTTGAGAAACGATACCGTTATTTATTCTCAGCAAATTGCCAATCTAAATTCAGTTTTTATGGTGTATTGCTTAGATCCTATCAGTTACAACACCGAAATGTATTTCAGATATGGTGTAGGGCATCGTTTTGATATAGGTTACAGAAATACTGGCGGTGCCAATGCTTTTGATGTCATGTATCAATTTATGGGTTCCAATAAAAATTCTAATGAATCAGATAAAGGCGGATTTTACGGCAGTATCGGAACTCAGTACTCCTGGCAGAATTACCGCTTCGTAAATTTCTCCAAATTCGATATAGTTCAAAAGCTTTTCGGATGGGATATGACCAGAAAAGACATTACCATTCCTTTGGTTTTCAGCAAATCATTCGGGCCCGAAGAACGTGACGGCTGTATTTCATTCGGAGTAGTTTACTCCCACAGTTTTATCAATTATAAAATCTCTCCGAAAAATATTTATGCGGAAAAGATAATAGACCATGTTCCGGCGGAGCTGTTATTACCCGTTTCCGGTAAATCAGGTTTTGATGCGTATGGAACTTTTATCAATGTAAAAGTCGGAAGAAAATATGTGTTTTTTAATTTCTCATTAGCAGCGTACTATCAGAATTATGGAAGATACCAAATGCTGGGCGGCTCGGATGTATTGCTGAAAGGAATAAGCATTGTTCCTTCTTACGGAATGCAGTTTAATATCTTTTCTAAAACGAAAAAGAAACTTGTGGATGGAAAGTAGATTTAACCAACCGTTTTCATTTGAACGTTATTAACAATGGTAAATTTCAAACGTTCAAATATACTAAAATGAAAAAAGTATAAACAACAATTAAAGTCCTTGCAGCATTATTAGTAGGAGCAACAATAGTAACCCACCCTTTCTTCCCAGCAACGTCTCCTAAAAATGAACCTCGACTATACAATGACTTTTTTCCAGGGACGTTGCGAGTCATAACCACCTTGGCGCGGATGTTCTGAAAGATCATCCGTGTCTTTTAAAGTAGCCGATTTATAATCGGCATTTAACAAATGGAGTGCCGGTCAGAGACCGGTAACTTTGTAAGACACAAATGTCCCGTCGGAACATCTGCGCCAGAAAAGATTCCCGGTAAAATATTCTGCGACCTTCTGTAACTTCATGCATGGCTTTGGATGCACTAAATACAGTGGACATCATTGAGACAATGGAAAATTACGTTGCCCGGATGCGCCCGCCTGAAGAAATAAGACACAAGTTGGATATCAACTACAGAATAGACAACCAATCAATAATTCTTTTTGAAATCAGGCCTTCCTGGCGAGATAAAACGCAGTACCTGGATCATGATTTTGCAAAAACAACGTATGAGAAGAAAAATAGTGTTTGGAAAATCTATTGGCTCAGGGCTAATCTACAATGGACCCTGTATGATCCGGCTCCAACCGTTAAGAAACTGGTGGATTTTTTGGAATTAGTGGAAATCGACAAATATGGTTGTTTCAAAGGATAACTCAACAGCGTCTCCTGATTGATAAAAGAACAGGTTTGGCTCTTCACCCACCACGGCTACAAGAGTCGCGCCAGGCAGTGGCCGTGTTTAGATTCCAGTCAATGGTAATCCAAATTTAATTGTCATTTTCCTGGAGTGACCTGGATAATCCGTACATTAAAGATTCTTACAGCAGTAATAACAAGTAAAAGCAATAACTAATTTTTAAAATTTCAACAATGAGTAATACAAAAGGCTATGCAGCATACAGTGCCACCGAAGACCTGAAACCCTATGATTTCGATCGGCGTGAGATCGGTCCGAAGGACGTAAAAATTAAAATCGATTACTGTGGCGTTTGCCATAGCGATATCCATACCGCACATGGCGATTGGGGCATGTCACAATATCCCATTGTACCCGGGCATGAAATTATCGGCCATGTTACCGCCATAGGTTCCGGGGTTACAAAATTCAAGGAGGGCGACCTGGTTGGGGTGGGCTGTTTAGTTGATTCATGCGGCGAATGCTCCTCCTGTAAAGATGACCTGCAACAGTTTTGTTTGAATGGAATGGTAATGACTTATGGAAGTCCCGACCGGGTAATGGGTGGTATAACACATGGGGGCTATTCCACGCAGATTGTGGTCACCGAAAATTTTGTACTTAATGTTTCCGGTAAGCTCGATACCAAAGCTGTAGCACCGCTGCTCTGCGCTGGTATTACCACCTATTCGCCGCTCAAATTCTGGAAGGTGGGCAAGGGTCAGAAGGTGGGCGTTATTGGTCTTGGCGGACTGGGTCATATGGGCGTTAAGTTTGCAGCCGCCATGGGGGCCGATGTAGTGATGATTACTACATCTCCCGAAAAGGGTAAAGATGCCAAACGCTTAGGAGCCAAAGAGGTTTTAATTTCCAAAGACCAGGAGCAAATGGCAGCCCACGCAGGCAGTTTTGATTTTCTGTTGAATACCATTCCGGTGGGGCACGATCTCAACCCTTATCTTCCCTTATTAAAGATCGATAAAACAATGGTTGTACTTGG
>DASUFG010000137.1:0-4213 GCA_036274715.1 Agriterribacter sp. | reverse complement strand
ATCACCATTCATATAATAAGTGGTATAAAAATATCCCATCTGATCTTTTGCCCTTAAATCGCCTGGTTCGTACGACTGGTAGAATGCTAACGTAGGAACGGAGCTTCCTGTACCGTTTGCACCATAAACGCTAACGGGTTTGAAATTGGGGAACATATTTTCCATGGGGTTACCAGCCACATCAGCAAAGTATTGCAGTTCGAAAAGCTGCTCTATTATATTTTCTTTAGTCACACTATGCACATCCCCGTAATTGTTAAAGAGGTTGATTGACAGCGGGTTTGCAATGGAATAATCGATTACTTCCTTTGCCTTGTCGGCCGCTAATTTATAGTGGCTTGCTCCCTTGTTCAGCGGGTATCCAGCCATGGTAAGGTAAACTTTTGATAGCTGCGCTTTTACGGCTGCCAAAGAAACACGGCCATCGTTGTTCATCCAGTTTAGACCTGCAGCTTCGGCGGCTAAAAGATCTTCAACAATTAAATTATACACCTCTTCCTGTGGCGCACGTGACGGGAAAAAATCCTCTGAGGTAGCCGATTGCGGCAAGGTGATCAAAGGAATATCGCCCCAAAGCCGAACCGCATAAAAATATGCCCAGGCGCGAAGAAACCGGGCTTCACCGAGTATGCGTTTTTTCTGAGCCTCGTCCATCGGTGTAATAGCCGGAATTTTATCCAACGCCAGGTTGGCATTGGCAATAACCCTGTACAAGCCGTTCCACCAGTTAATCACATGACCGGTATTGCCATCATATACCAGGGAATACAGGTTGTTCAAATCCGAGTTCTGCGCAGTTTCTGTGGTGGAGGTGCCTGTTACTGCTTCCAGCAGTTGCCAGTTGGAAGAGAAGATGCCCGCGCCATTTCCATAAAACCGGGTGTCGGCATATACCGCTGCAATAGCTGCTTCGGCATGTTCAGGTATGGTATAAAAGCTTCCCGGTGTTAAATTGGAGGGATCCTGTTCTTCCAGGAATTTTTTGCATCCCGTTACCAGCAGTATTGTTCCGGAAACAATCAATAAGCCGGTTTTCTTTATTATATTAAATTTCATAAATAATGTTCTTTAAATGGTTAATAAGTTATAGCCCTACATTAATACCAACCATAAGAATAGTAGGTTTTGGATAGCTCTGCCAGTTCATTCCCTGCGAAAACGCATTATTGGCATCATTGGCATAACCGCCTGTTGGGGTTATTTCCGGATCGCAAGTGAGTTCTTTACTGGCGATGATAAAGAAGTTTTGTGCTGAGGCATAAATCCTGAGCTTGTCCAATTTTATTCTCTCAATAAAGCTGGATGAAAAGTCATAGCTCAGTAATAAATTTCGGCCACGTATAAAAGATCCGTCCTTTATCCATCGCGTGTCAACATTGGTTACATATCCCGCCCTGGTATCGCGTATGCGTGCAATGGGTGTGTTTTGATTCTCTGGAGTCCAAGCATTCAACACGGTCTTATAGCTGTTGGCAAGCGAAACACGATCTTCACTGGAGTGGGAAGTCATATCCAGGATGTCATTTCCATAAGAGTATTGCAGATCGAGTAAAAGGCTGAAATTTTTGTAGCTGAAATTATTGATAAATGATCCCCAGCCATCCGGGCTGCCATTTCCAATAATCATACGATCTGCATCTGTAATGGCATAGTCCTTATTAACGTCGAGGTATTTAATATCACCGGGCATTATGGTTAGTCCATTACGATAACTCACGAATTTTGCAGCCTCTGCGGCTTCGGCCTCACTCCATGTTCCCAAGCGTGTCAAACCCCAAAAAGAACCCGCGGCTTCACCAATCCGGATGATATTGGTGGGGTTGGTAAAGTTAGGTCCACCTACGCCAAAAATGTCGGAAGGTGTAGCCAGTGACAATACTTTATTCCTGTTAATAGAAATATTAAAGGTAGTTCTCCAGGTAAAGTTTTTACCGTCTATATTAACTGTAGTTAATGCGAACTCTACTCCTTTATTTTCCATGGAGCCCACGTTCTTTCTTATGCTTCCGTAGCCGCTGGTGCGGGGTACGGGCGCATCGAGGAGCATGTCAGTCGTTTTTCTGTAATACAAATCTGCTTCAATAGTAATCCTGTTTTTTGCCAGTCCTAATTCAACGCCAAAGTCGGTTTGCGCGGTTTTTTCCCATTTCAAATCTGGGTTGGCCAACCTGTTTATCCCCGTCCCACCTACACGGGCATTGTTGATAACGGCATTGTAATTGGAACTCAGGAGCGACAAAGACGAATAAGGCGGTATTTCGGAGTTACCCGTTAACCCATAACTGGCACGGAGTTTCAGGTTAGAAATGGTGTTGCTGCTTTGGAGGAAGTCCTCATCCGATACCCTCCAGGCCAATGCTGCAGAAGGGAAGAATGCATACTTATGGTTTTCCCCAAACTTGGAAGAACCGTCGGCACGCCCGGTAACCGTTAGCAGGTATTTATCCATTAAGCTGTAGTTTATTCTTCCGAAATAAGAATTAAAGGCGAAACTGGAGGCGTTAGATCCGTATCCGGGGCTCGTGCTTCCCGCACCTAAATTGTTATATAAGAAATAATCGGTTGAGAAATTTTGTATGCTGGCACTGCTGCTGAAAAAATCGGTTTCCTGCCAGGATATGCCTAATAAACCAACGAAATTGTGGATTTCGTTAAAACGTTTTTTGTAGGTGAGGTAGTTTTCAAGCGACCAGAAAGTTTCTTTTCTGTGGCCGGCATTTGCAGTACCTCTTTGGTTAATAGCCAATGTACGGCTCTGCGATTGCTTGTCTTCCTGCGTGAGAATGTTCACCCCCAATACCGTGCGCATTTCCAAATCTTTGGTAAAACTAATATTGGAATAAACACTCCCGAGCGATGTTTGTGTGTTTAAAATATACCTGGTGTCTGTTAACCTGTGCACTACATTAAAGCGGCCTTCAGCATTAGGATAATTCCTGTTGTCGGCCCAGGTACCATCTTCGTATTTTACCGGCATAAACGGAAAGTCTTCGATAATACTGCGTGGTACCTGGTCGCTTTGGTCTACTATATTTTCACTTTGATTATTATAGCTTAACGTACCGCCCACTTTCAGCCAGGTTTTGATTTGGTCGTCGAAAGAAAAGCGGGCCGAATATCTTTTTTGATAGGAAGTTTTGATAAGCCCCTGGTCGTCGCGGAACCCTAATGAAACCGAATAATTGCTGTGATCGCTACCACCGGAGAAACCTAACTGGTGATTTTGAGAAAGCTTGCTTTGCGTGGCTTCCTTCAGCCAATCGGTATCATAATAAGGATTACCGTTGCTATCAAAAAGCCTCGGGTCAGTTCTCGCTAGGGCTGGGTTTCTCGATACATATTTTCCCGCAGCCCATCCGGCTGGGTCATATATTTCCATGTTTTTGTACGCGAGGTCTTCTACCGCTAAAAATTCTTTCGCATTCAAAACATGGGTTCTTATCGGACCGATGGTGGTGGTACCAAATTCGCCGGTGTAGGTCACTTTTCCTGGTCCCGACCTTCCTCTTTTAGTGGTAATGAGTATAACACCATTGGCGCCCCTGGCTCCATAAATAGCTGTTGACGAGGCGTCTTTCAAAACTTCTACCGATACCACGTCCGACGGATTGATGTAGTCAATTGCCTGGCTGGCCTGGGCCTGGTTATTGATTGGCATCATAACGCCGTCAATTACGTACAATGGGTTGTTCGACGAATTGATAGAACTGAAACCCCGGACCCTGATATTGGTTCTGCCACCCGGGCGGCCGGAATTGGAGTTTACCTGTACTCCGGTAACTTTACCGGCTAGTGCCTGGCTAAGCGAAGATGGAGAACGTTCCCTCAGTTTTGCTTCGCTTACCGAACCTACGGCACCGGTAAGGTCTGTTTTCCTGGAGGTACCGTAGCCGATAATCACCACATCTTCCAAAGCCCGGTTATGCGCAACCATAATTAAATTAATCGATGTTCGATTGTTAATGTCAACGGTTTGAGTTTCGAATCCAACAAATGTAAAAACAAGCGCAGCATTTCCTGGCGCAGTGATGCTGTAATTGCCCTGGGCATCGGTGGTAGTTCCGGATGATTTACCTTTAACGGTAACCGACACCCCGCTAAGGGCTTCTTCGTTGGAACTTACATTTCCGCTAACCGTAATCGTTTGCTGGGCAAAGGAAAACAAGCCTACCAGGCTTATCATGGAAAAAAGAAGTAACCTCTTTTTCCATTC
>DASUFG010000136.1:0-5896 GCA_036274715.1 Agriterribacter sp. | reverse complement strand
TATCATATCTGAACCACCATCTCCTCCTGTTTTATTATTTTTTCTTTTGAAGAGCGATACATCAAACTTCCCGAAACGGTAAGAGAAATTCAACCGCACTACTCTCCAATCTCTTCTTCTCCACATATCCTGGATGAAATCACTATTCTCTGAATGGGAGTCGTATATGCGTGTTTTAAAAATGTCGCTCATGCTCAGGGTAACCGCTGCCCTTTTGTCTTTCATGAACTCCCTGCGTACAGCAATATCTACCCCGTAACTCGGGTTGATATACCCCTGGGCGGCACTGCTGGATCCGCCAAAGAATCCCCGTCCCCGTCCGTCGCCACCTTGCGGAACAAGCGTACGTGACTGGTAATCACCCGAAAGTTGTACAGTAAAATTAGACGGCAGTTTAAAATTGAAATTAATTTTTCCAAAAAAGGCCCAGCGGTCATTCACTCCCAATGTAGAATCCAACCCGCTATTGTCGATGCGCGCATTGTACAAATTAAGGTTTGTAGTTACATCCATCCATTGGGTAAGCGGATTTTTAGAGGTTACCTCCATCCCATACGACCTGCTTGAATTGGCGTTAATGTAAGAAATCACCATAGCCGAATCTAACTTACCGTCTGCGGAAGGGATATCGTATCGCCTGCTTTGGTAACTGGTAATCAGGTCATCAGTTTGTTTAAAATATACAGAAGTCAAAAGGCTATGCCCTTTGCCGAGTGATTTGCTATAGTTGAGCTCAAAGGAGTTGGTGAATTCTGGTTTTAGCCCCGGGTTGCCTACACGTATGTTCAACAGATCCGAAATATCATAATAGGGCGTTAATTGCCAGAAATTAGGACGGTTTACCCTGCGTGAATAATTTAGCTGTAGATCCTGCCCCGCCCCCAATGATTGAGTTACAAATAAGCTGGGAAAAAACTGCAAGGGGTAACTGTTTGAAAAAGTCTCACCTGTCCAGATTTGCGTTCCCTTGTATTGGGAACTCTCCACCCTTAAGCCCAGTTGGTACGACAGGTTTTCGCCTACCTTACTTGAATAGCTGGTATAGGCGGCATACACCTGGTCTAAATATTTATAATTTGAACTTGCGGATGGCACAATGATATATTGATTATCGCTGTAGTCATATGCGTAGTTCTCATTGAGATTCTTATTTTGGCGGACCGATGCACGTAACCCTGCCTCCATTTTACCCTTTCCAACGGGGCTGGTATAATCGGACTGAATGGTCCAGTAGGTGCTTGTACCAGAGGAATAAAGCCTTTGCATTCCCGGGTTGCCTGTTATACTTCCATCCGGATTATAATATTGTGTAGAATAGTCGCCCGTTCCTGAATTTGTACTGGTGTTATAGTTGAAATCGGATGTTAATTCCCGGCCTTGTTTTGGAAATAAATGCTTATAGCCTAAGGCCGGGCCAAAGTTCTTAAAGTTCCTTTTGTTGGTAGTTGTTCTTATCGCGTCCTGCGAGGTCACGGGTGTGGTCAGCGAATCGATGTGTATATCATCAATTTGATCGCTGTTAAATTGACCCTGCGGCATCGACATGGAGAGTGTTAACGTGTTGCGGTTATCCATCAGGTAGTCGAAGCCGATTCTGCCGAACATAAAATGTCCCAAATTGGTTGAATTGCTGGGTTGACTAATGACGGTATTCTGTTCTTTATCGCTATACAGGTTTTGCCGGTGAGTATACCCCTCACTGATGCTTTTACGCTGGTTATAATTTAATCCCGCAAAAAAGTTGAATTTACCCTGCTTAATATTGATATCTCCCCCAAAATTTACTTTGGCCCTGGAATCAATACCGCCCCTGATGTTTCCATTGTACCCTGCTTTTCTATTCTTCTTGAGCACAATATTCAATATGCCGGCTGTTCCGCCCGATGCATCGAATTTTGCAGACGGATTGGTGATGATTTCAACGCTTTCTATCTCGTCCGCCGGAATCTGATCCAGCGTAAGTGTAGATGGTCTCCCATCCACAAATATGGTTGGGGCGGCATTACGCAATGTAACATTACCATCAATATCAACATTTACCCCCGGTACATTTTTCATTATTTCAGTGGCCGTTTGCCCGGTTGTGGTAATATTCTTATCTACATTGAATATTTTCCTGTCTACCCCCATTTGAAACATGGGTTTTGTAGCTACTACTTTTACTTCGCTCAATTGCTGTATATCGGCTTCCAGTTTCAGGTTACCGAGGTCTTTTTCGGGGTTTCTCATATCAAGCTGCACGGTCTTTTCTACCGGCGTGTACCCGATAGCGGTGATAGTAAGCCGGAATTGTCCCATTGCCGGAAGGTTTTCGAGGCTGAATTCGCCTTTGCCGCTGGTGAGCTGCCCTGCAATGGTAATATCCTTTTTTTTGCCCGAGGCCGAATCCTGTTTGGATTGGATGAGGAGAACGGAGGCCGCTTCAATCCCCTTGTTGTTTGACCCATCCACAATTTTACCATACAACCTGCCCGTTGCCATACCCTGTCCTCCGCGGTTGCCGCCAGCCCCGCGCGGTGCCTGCGCAAACAAACAAACGGACAGCGTGCAAAAAATAAAAGATAGAAATGTTTTCATTGTTTTGTGTTTTACCAACATCTGGCCGAAGGTGTAATCCTATTCGGTTATATATCCCATGCCGCTTGTCGGGGATCAAAAATCTCTCTAATAAGATGAACGGCTATTTTATTATTACCAGCGGCAGATTATGCCCTATAAAAGGGGATTCGCAACGGGTTTAGGTTAATGAATGTTAACGGGAAATCTGCTTGATGCGGTGAAGGCCGTCTTGCCCGGCGCATGTATTGCCTGGCTTATAATAGGGGAAAAAATTGTAAATGCAGTCATTGAAATTTTGCGAGCATCTGTTTTTCATATATTTTTGCAGCCACATTTAAACGGTGGTTATAGCTCAGCTTGGTTAGAGCATCAGATTGTGGTTCTGAGGGTCGTGGGTTCGAGTCCCATTAGCCACCCCAATAACAAACAGGTTAAAAGCATCTCCCGGAAGCCCGGATAGAAACGTCATTCGGTATTATCTTTTACAAAAATGAGCAGCCTTCCAGCACTGGTTGAGTCGCAATAGACAGGGCTATTTTTACCCTTCATGGATATTTTGCAAATCCTTGGCTAATTCATTTTCACTACCAGCAACATAACTGTATTATTTCCGTTACTTTTGATCATGCAAAAAGTGCTAAATCTTATGTTCAATAAAAAGTCTTTACCAGTGGTACTGGTTATTTTTGTTGCGGGAATTTTCGCGGCATTTCAAACCATCGGTTCCGGTAATCCGCCAACCAAATATGAAAAAATATTGCAGCAGGTGGGCGTAATGCTTGAGCAGGGGCATTACAGTCCTAAAAAAATTGATGATAGCTTTTCGAAAGAGGTGTTCACCAAGTTCCTGGAGGCGATTGATCCGGAAAAACAGATATTCCTAAAATCGGATGTGACACAATTAAGTCAATTTGACAATAAAATCGATGATGAAATTCATGGCGCTACTTTGCAGTCGTTCCAGGCTATAAGCGATCTGTACAGTAAAAGGCTCGCCGAATATCTCTCTTCTTACAAAGATATATTGCAGAAGCCGTTTGACTTCACAACAGACGAAACGCTGGTTGATGACAGGACAAAACTTGATTTTCCGGCTACTGATGCAGAACGGAAAGACTTGTGGCGCAAACGTCTAAAATACCAGGTACTTGTTCGGTATGCCGATCTTGTAGCCAGTAATGATAAAAACAAAGATCAAAAAGATTATAAGGCTAAAACCAACACCCAGTTGGAGGCAGAAGCCAGGGAAAAAGTGCTTCAGTCCACCGACCGTATTGCGGAAAGGCTTAAAAATAAATTTACCGAAGAAGACAGGTTCAACGAGTTTGTGAACACCATCACTTCATGTATGGACCCACATACTACTTTTTTCCCACCCATCGAAAAGCGGTCGTTCGACGAGCAGATGAGTGGCCGATTTTATGGAATCGGCGCTTCGTTGAGGCAGGAAGAAGGAAATATCAAAATCATGACTTTAGTTGCAGGAAGCCCGGCCTGGAAATCTGGCGAGGTACAGATTGGGGATGTAATCGTTAAAGTAGGGCAGGCGAACGATGAACCTATAGATATGGCAGGATACGATACGGAGGATGCAGTTAAATTAATTAGAGGTAAAAAAGGTACCGAAGTAAGATTGACCTTAAAAAAGACAGATGGAAGTACAAAAATAGTTTCACTCATAAGGGATGAAATTGTATTGGACGAAACTTTTGCAAAAAGCGCTATCGTGAATGAAGGGGCCAGGAAGATCGGTTATATCTATCTCCCTGAATTTTATGCGGATTGGGAGCGCCCTGATGGTGCAAAGTGTGCAGAAGATGTGGCAAAGGAAATTCAAAAATTAAAAGCTGAAAACATTGATGGCATTATCATGGATTTGCGTAATAATGGCGGTGGGTCGTTATTTGACGTAATACAAATGGTGGGCCTGTTTATTGACGAAGGTCCGGTGGTGCAGGTGAAGGACAGGCAGGGAAACCCCTCGGTTTTGAGGGATAAAGACAAAGGCGTTTTGTATGATGGACCTTTGGCGGTTATGGTAAATGAATTCAGTGCATCTGCTTCTGAAATATTTGCCGCAGCTATCCAGGATTACAAGCGTGGGGTAATAATAGGCAGTACCTCCACGTATGGGCAGGGCACAGTGCAAAGAAATATTGGTTTAGACGGGGGACGCAGTGGCATTTCATTCGGCGGCGATGATGCAGCAAATAATCTTGGAACGGTAAAATTAACACTTCAGAAATTTTACAGGATAAATGGCGGCTCCACGCAGCTAAAAGGAGTAACACCCGATATTGTGGTACCCGACCAGTTTGAATATTTTAAATTCCGCGAAAAAGATAACCCGGATGCATTAAAGTGGGACGAAATAGCAAAGGCGAAGTATACGCCGTGGAGCAACGGCGCTGATATTACCGCGATAAAAATATCTGAAGGGGAAAGAGTAAAAAATACCGAGGTGTTTGAAAAGATCAAAAAAAATACCCAGTTGCTTTCTGATTTGAATGATAAAGAATATACGTTGAACCTTAAGAAGTACCAGCAGGAGCAAAAAGAAATCAGGGATGTTGTTAAGCAAATTGAAACGCTTACAAAATCGAGCAAGGAAAACCCGGTTGAATTGCTGCCCTCCGATGTGGCCAAGTATTCAAATGATGAATCCAAGCAGGAAAGGCAGAATCAATGGCTTAAAAACCTCAAGTCGGATATTTACCTGAATGAAACCGTGGGTATCGTAAATAATATCATCAGTCAGAATGCAATTGTAAGAACAAAATAGTATATCGATTTATAGGGAGGTCAAAAGAGAAACCCGTTTCATCTTTGACCTCTCTTCTTTTTGACCGTCATCAAACAACATAAGCACAGCAGTTTCGGCATGCAGTTGATAAAATATACGACACATGAATTGGCAGATACTTAATAGCGACAAGCAATGGAAGGAACTACTCGAAAACTCAAAAACAAGAACCCAGGTTATCTATAAACACTCCACACGTTGCTTTACAAGCTCATTAATAAAAGGACGACTTGAAAAAGCACAGTCGCCATTGGAGATTGATTTTTATTTCCTTGATGTAATCACTTACCGCGCTCTGTCGGATAACATCGCGTTTGAAACGGGCGTTAGGCACGAATCTCCCCAGGTGTTGGTTATTCAAAATGAAGTATGTATATATCATGAAAGTCATACTGCTATTTACATGGAAGATATCGTTAGGCATGGAATGCGTGCCTGATTAACGAGGTTATTAACCACATAGGCACATAGAAATACAAAGTGTGGATTTTGTTTTAGAACGTTGCCTACCATTTTCACCGGCATGTGTTCAAT
>DASUFG010000135.1:0-3613 GCA_036274715.1 Agriterribacter sp. | reverse complement strand
ACTCCAATCCAAGTACGTCATCACCCAGGTGATACACATTCGCCGCACTGTTTTTCCAAACCGTTTGGCCCGCAAAATTCTTCATCACCAAAAATGCCTTTTCGGTTCCGGCGGCTACAGTAGATACATAAGTACCCGTTGCAGGTGAATAGCAAAACTTAACACCGTTTTCTATCTTGTAAAAAGAAGTGTTGCCGTTCGAAATCATCTCCTCTACCCACGAAGCAACGGTGTACCCTTCTTTTTTCATGGCCGCAACGGTCTTTTCCAAACCCAGTGCATCCCAGGTTTCAAATGCACCGATATCCCAACCAAAACCCGCCTTCATGGCATCATCGATACGATATACTTCATCGGAAATTTCGGGTATGCGGTGGGAGACATAAGAGAATAAACTGTGATGAAAATGCCGGTAAAATTCTCCCGCTTTATCCTGTGCACCCATCAGGGTCTTTATTCTTAACTTAAGGTCATCTAAAGCTTTAGCGGCTTCAATTGCGGCGAATCTTGGCCTTTTACGTGGTTCGTATTCAAGTGTTGAGAGATTGAGTACCAGTATCTCTGAACCCCCATCCTTGGATTTTGTTTTTTTAAAAAACCCTTGGCCGGTTTTGTCACCCAGCCATTTATTCTCTACCAATTTTTCCACCCACGATGGAATGAGAAACATATCGCGTGATTCATCTTCTGTGCAGTTATCGTATACCCCTTTTGCAACCTTTACCAAAGTGTCAATACCTACTACATCGGCAGTACGAAATGTAGCCGATTTTGGACGTCCCAAAACAGGGCCGGTAAGTGCCTCTACCTCATCAATACTTAAGCCCAGCTTGTCGACCAGGTTAAAAATTAACGTTATGCTATACACTCCAATCCGGTTAGCGATAAACGCAGGAGTATCTTTACACAGCACCGTCGTTTTACCAAGGTGTAAATCTCCATACTCCATCAAAAAGTCAACTACCTCCGGATCTGTATGAGGGGTTGGAATAATTTCCAGTAACCGCAAATAGCGGGGCGGGTTGAAAAAATGCGTGCCACAAAAATGCTTTTTGAAGTCCTCGCTTCTACCTTCCAGCATGAGGTGTATAGGAATACCTGAGGTGTTTGAAGTGATCAGGGTTCCGGGTGTCCGGAATTTCTCCACTTCCGAAAATATCGCTTGCTTGATATCCAGTCTTTCTACAACCACTTCTATCACCCAATCATAACCGGCTATATCCTTCATATTGTCGGTAAAATTCCCGGTTTTTATTTTCCTTATCACATCTTTTGTATACACAGGAGATGGATTGGATTTTAATGCAGCAGTTAACGAATCATTTACAATCCGGTTTTTTACAGCGGGGTGATCCAATGATAATCCCTTTGTTTTTTCAACATCCGTTAGTTCTTTTGGAGCCATATCCAGTAACAAAACAGGAATGCCCACTCCTGCAAAATGACAGGCAATTCGCGAACCCATTATTCCCGAACCGAGCACCGCAACTTTTTTGATAATCCTTTTCATACAACTGTTTATTTCCTTTGCGTTTACACAGAATGCAAAAATTAGTTAACTAAACAACTAATTGGCATCGAAGTTAATATAAATTGATTGAGAAAGCACAGGGCGGGAGATTTAAAACTAATGTTAATTTCGGGCATGTCAAGATATGATGCGATACAAATATTTCTTGCCGGATTGGAAGCTGTGAAGCCTGCTCATTTCATTCCACAAAATCTTCAATTTAATAAAAATATAATAAAAATAAATGACCAAACATTTTCATTAACCAGTATTGAAAATTTGTATATCGTAGCCGTTGGTAAAGCTGCAGCAGCTATGGCCTTTGAAACAGAAAAAATTTTAGGCAGTGCTATTACCCAGGGCATTGTCGTTACCAAATATGGACATGGCCTGCAACTGTCGCATTGCAGCACTATTGAGGCAGGGCATCCAATGCCAGATAAAAATAGTTTATTGGGTGGAAAAGCCATCATGAAATTATTTAAAAAAGCCACACAAAAAGACCTTATCATTCTGCTCATCAGCGGCGGAGCTTCGTCCCTTGTGGCCGATTCTCCCTCGGGTTGCACTTTAGAGGATATCCAGATAACGATACAACTATTACTGGATTGTGGGGCTGCTATTGATGAAATCAATACCGTAAGAAAACATCTTTCCAATATTAAAGGTGGACGGTTAATGCAAACCACCCATTCAACAGTGGCAGCATTGATATTAAGCGATGTTCCGGATAATGACCTCTCGGTAATTGCAAGTGGGTTAACCGTGCCCGATAAATCTACATTCAATGATGCATGGCGAGTGATAGAGCACTATCAACTGGTTAAAAAACTTCCGTCCTCTGCCAGGGATCACCTAATAAATGGAGTAAATAAGATGACGCCTGACACGCCCAAGCCGGGAGCGCCTGCTTTTGATAATGTTTACAACCATCTTGTGGCAACCAACAAAGTGGCAATTGAAGCCGCCGCAGCGAAAGCACAGCTATTAGGCTACACCATACAGATCATTTCACCGGTGCTTTCCGGCGAAGCTGATAAACAGGCAGAAAACTTTATTAACTACCTAAAAAACGAAATGAGTAAGCAGCCTGTGTGCGTGCTATGGGGAGGAGAAACCACAGTTACCATCAAAGGAACCGGTAAAGGCGGGCGTAACCAACAATTTGTGTTGGCTGCATTGTGCGCGTTAAAAGACCAGGGATGGCTGGCGCAAAACAATGCCGCTATTCTTTCCGCTGGAACTGATGGAACTGATGGACCCACCACCGCTACCGGTGCAGTTATTGATCCTGATACAGTAATCAAAGTGAAAGCAATGGCTATCCATCCTGAGCAGTTTCTCCAAGATAACGATGCTTTTCACTTTTTTGAGAAGGTGGATGGGTTGATTGTTACAGGTCCTACTCAAACCAATGTAATGGACATCGTAGTAGGATTGATGAATAAAAAATGAACATCACTAAAATTACCTTCGCCACCCACTTAAGCGTAAGTTTACACCTTTTTACATTATGTCAACTGAACATCAACAAATATTAGCGGGCTGGGGAAATTACCCCAAGGCACAATCTTGCGTAGCCATTCCATCAAAGGAAGATGAATTCAAAGCCCTTGTGATAAAGGGGAACCTCATTGCAAGAGGTTTGGGAAGAAGTTATGGCGACCAGGCTATCAACGAAAATAAAACGGTTTGTGTTTGCACCAGGATGCATCATTTTCTTTCCTGGGATGAGCAATCGGGTACGCTGGAATGCGAAGCAGGCGCCAATTTAGAGGAGATCATCACCACCTTTGCACCGCGGGGATGGTTACCCATGATTTGCCCGGGAACGAAGTTTGTTACTGTTGGCGGAGCGATTGCCAACGATATACATGGTAAAGCACATCACGCAGATGGTTCATTTATTAATTGTGTTGTTTCCTTTACTATTTTGCTCGCCAACGGAACAGTGGTACAAGCCTCAAGAGAAGAACACCCCGACCTGTTCGCTGCCAACTTTGGTGGACTTGGCTTACTGGGCATAATACTAACGGCAAAGATCAGACTAAGAAAAATTGAAACCACTTATTTCAGGCAGCAGTCTATTAAGGTCAATAACCT
>DASUFG010000134.1:0-4554 GCA_036274715.1 Agriterribacter sp. | reverse complement strand
TCGGTAAAGGAAACCCAGTGGCATAACGCCATCGCATGGGGCAAAAATGCGGAGTTGGTAGAAAAGTACCTAACAAAAGGTAGCCCCGTAGCCGTAGAAGGAAAACTGGTAAACCGAAACTATGTGGATAAAGATGGCGTTAAAAAATATGTTACCGAGGTGCAGGTAAACGAGGTTTTGTTCTTAGGAAATAAACAAAGCAATAAAGATTGAGCTAACCTGTGATGCACCAACACTTCAAAAAGGCTATCCAATGGTAGCCTTTTTTTGCGCGGTTGTTAACACTGCATAGCACCGTATTCATTATTCGTGCTTTAGCACTTCAAATTCTCGATCACCATTGCGCTGGCGCCGCCGCCACCATTGCAAATGCCGGCTGCCCCATACCTGGCCTTATTTTGCTGCAATATGTGAATAAGCGTAACGATAATCCTTGCCCCGCTGGCGCCCAATGGATGACCCAATGAAACCGCTCCGCCATTTACATTTACTGTTGCCGGATCCAGTTGCATTCTCCTGCTGTTTTCAATGCCCACCACGCTGAACGCCTCATTCAATTCCCAGTAGCTGATGTCCTCCATTTGTAAGCCCGCTTTCGCTATGGCTCTTGGTAAAGCAATAGCCGGCGTGGTAGTAAACCATTCCGGTGCCTGTTCGGCATCAGCGAAAGCTGCTATCCTTGCAATTGGGTGCAGCCCCAGTTCTTCGGCTTTTTCTTTGCATATGAGTACGAGTGCTGCTGCCCCATCATTCATGGTACTGGCATTGGCAGCTGTTACCGTTCCTTCTTTTTGGAAAGCCGGGCTTAGGGAGGGTATTTTTTCAAACTTCACATTGAAAGGTTCCTCATCTTTGGCAAATAATACCCGTTCGCCTTTTCGTTGGGGTATTTCGACCGGAATTACCTCATTTTCAAAGCTGCCTTTTTCCCAGGCCTGCTGACTGCGGCGATAGCTTTCGATAGCAAATGCATCCTGTTCTTCACGGCTGATGCCACATTCTTTTGCGCATAATTCTGCTGCATTGCCCATCGCTTTACCGTCATATACATCCGTTAATCCATCTTTTGCCAGTCCATCAATGAGCTCGGTATTTCCATACTTATTACCCCAGCGCATCTGCTCTACGTAAAAAGGCACATTGCTCATATTTTCCATGCCGCCTGCTACCACTATATCCGAGTCGCCCAGTGCGATACTTTGCGCCGCCTGCGAAATGGCTTTCATGCCGCTGGCGCATACCTTATTGATGGTAGTGCAATTTACTTCGTTGGGGAGGCCTGCAAAAAGTGCCGCTTGCCTGGCGGGTGCCTGCCCCAAATTGGCTTGCATAACGCAACCCATCAGTACATCCTGCACCTGGTCGGGTTTAACGCCAGCTTTTTGCAGCGCTCCCCTAATAGCAGCAGCGCCCAGTTTTGTGGCCGATAAGCCTTTTAATGAACCGCCGAAACTGCCAATGGGAGTGCGAACGGCGGAGACAATATATACCTGTCGTGCATTCATAACAACTAATAGTATTTTGAACGAAGGTACCGATTGTTAAGAAAGTAAGTTCTGGCCGGGGGAAATGACTGATGCCATATTAAAGTATCTTCGATCATTCAAGTATATATCGCAGTTTTATGAATTTGAATCCACCATATTGCCCTATTAAAATCAAAAGAGTGGAAGCCGAATCGTTAGAAATTGATTACGGGTTTACATCAAGTTTAAAGAATAAATTTTTAACGCATTCCCTGAAGTATTGTTGGATGGCGCGGTTCCAAAAAAGCGGTAGTAACGGGATTACAGGATCGGGCCTGCTACAAACTGAGATCATCAAAACGCTTCATTCAGGGCGAAGAATATACCCGATGATCCATACTTTCCCCTGGCATAATCAATACAGATATTGGTACGTGATTGTTTATTGAACAATATCCGCACCCCGGCGCCGGCTGCCGGCTCCCAGTATTTAAAGAGACCATTGTTTTTACTGTCTGAAGCTGTTTGAAAACTGGCAAACAGCACGCCGCTTAAAAATTTTGTTTGTTGGCTGATAGGAAACCTGTATTCGGCCTCAATGTCGGCAAAACTTGGGCCTCTGAACCTACCCAGGGTATATCCGCGTCCGCTGCGATTGTATGTATCATATTCAGTTGCCGGAAGCTCCAGGTAAGGCATATCGCCCCACAACAAATAACTTCCCCAATACCAGAAAGCAATTACATGTTCAGGGTTTTTTTGAGAAAGGCCCAGGTATTTCCTGAACTCTGTATATAATTGCCCAGATTCTTTCGTACTGCCTAAAACCTTGGTGTTGTACCTCATATATAACTCTGCATACGTACCCCGGTATGTACGATTTGGATGTTCTTTAGTATTGTACTGAAAATTTGCGATTAAACCATTTACAAAATATTTACGGGGATCGAATCCTTTTTCGGAACTGTAATCCTGATGTGGATTACTGGTGTAGGTGCTATCAGGGTTGGTGACCTGGATGTCATTGCGCATATCAATACTAATGCCGGCGCCTGCAAAAAAATTATTGCCGATACTTCTGTACGCTTTTTGCGTTACCCGGAAATAATTAAACCGAATGGGATATTCAACAGGTGGATCCTGCCTTGCTTCCTCGCCCAGCCCGAAATCTTTTACATAATTTCGGGTATATTGCCAGTTACCCTGCAAATTCCATTTATTATCTTTAGTAAAAATGTTGGTTCTGAACCTGGCAATGATTAAATGCTTGGTGGTATAGGAAAAGTCCAATTGCGTTGCAGAAAGTTTGGTGGTAGCCGGATCTCCTTTATGGAAAGTTCTTAAGAAATTTATGCCCAATAAAAACCCGATACTCGGATTATAACCTATAGCGGGTAAAACGGTAACATTTGATTTTTTTTTAGTGGTGTCGCTTTTTTTTGAGTTGAATAATTTTCGTATCACATCCATCAGGTCTCTTTGCTCTGATAATGTATCGGTTGATTGTTGTACGGGGACGGTATCCTGCGCGCGTACCATACAATGACAAACCAAATTGAAAAATAAAAAGAGCAGAAACAGGCGGGAAGGCTTGTTGCGATTGCCATTCATGTAGATGTGTTTAATTGATATTTTTCGTGTTTGCCACCCAATAAATTACGGAACAAATATTAGAACTCTTAATGATTGTATACCGTTGACCACCCCGGGTGTTAAAACTTTTTGGAAGCATTTTACGTGTTTCAAAGTCGATACTTTTAATTTCAAAATTCTTACTGGCAATGCAACCAGATACCGGAAATGGTCCTGCATCCACACCAAAATATAAACGGTAACTAACCTGGTCCCTTTTTTCAAAACTTCCATGCATTGGTCTAACGCGGTAAAACCGAAATGAAGATAATGTATACAGCAATCTTTTTCTGATATTATTCTTAAGCGGGTTTCACCTTAGCTTTAGCTAACAGGCGGCCAAGTCGGTTTTCGCGTGAATTCTATTCTTTCACTACTATTTCTTTGCAGCCTACTAATGTCCCTTTTTCAACAACTTATAAGCAACAGAAAGTAATAAAATTGATCCGGGGATAACCAGCATTGTCCATTCCATGTTTTCTCCATTCAGAAGTATAATTGTGAAAAAATATACAAAGAGCGTAGTTAACAGCATCTCCCATATAATTAATTTGAGCTCTGAAAAGTGCTCAATTTTGAGCCATGGCAGATCAACTCCCTTTAAAAGAGTTGAATCTGGCAAAAATAACTTTGAGACACCCATGGAAAAGATGATAAAAAAAAGGGATATTAAAAAGCTGTCCAGGGCCTCACCAATAAATACCCCAGGCCTTTCTTCCAACCTACCCTCTACAATCAAAACATAAGCATAAATACTTTTATACACCCCAATGCCTATAAAAAACAGGCTGTTTAAAAACATAAAAAACATGATGATGATGACAGCAACCTTTCTTATTTTTTGCATAATGAATAGTGTATTTGAGTCATGATACGTATAAACAAAAAATCCAAATGCTGGTCATTCAAAATCAATCCCCGATCAATTTTGCAAACCATATCGTTTGTTATTCAATTAAAAAAGACGTTACCTGTTCACTTCGTTTTCTTGGACGATTTTCCTATAGGGATGCCCACGGTTAAGTAGAGCGACCTGTTGTACTGGTTAGGAGAGGTATCATCAATGACAACATCTACCAGCCCCAGATAATATTGCAGCCCCATATTCATTCCATTACCACCCATTAGCCGATAACCCACTCCAAACGCAAGTCCTGCATCCAACGGATGAAACTGATCTTTTATTTTCAATTTATATTCCAGGTCCTTTTCATCTATAATCTCATTGGTAAACTCATCGAAGGCTTTCGAGCGTAAACCTAGTTGGATACCCCCTTTCACATACAAATTGTTTTTGAACTTGTATTTCATCATTACCGGCACATTAAAATACCTGAGTTTTCTCGCTACCTTTCCCCCGGCAAACGCACTATCCAGTGAGGGATCGTTGAGCGAATACACTGGTAACCCACTCGCTCCAAGAGGAGATTTTACGATCACTCCGGTATTCAGCATC
>DASUFG010000133.1:0-7091 GCA_036274715.1 Agriterribacter sp. | reverse complement strand
GAAAACTGGCAACCTGGTAAACGCCTTCATAATTTTCTTTTAAAAGCAATTGCTCTGTTAACGCTACAAGGTCAAGGTACGCGTCAAACTCCAGGAAACTTCCAGGCAGCAATACAAATGATGTCTCTATGGCATCATTATCATCCAACTGCTGTAACACGGCTAATGATGTTTGCAGTGCAGTAGTATTGGTGGCGTCGGCTAATACCCGGTAATGTATCGTTTCGCGCATGAGTTCTTTGGCAGCAAAGGGACAAAAGTTGCAGCCTACAACTGTATCGGTGATCCATTTTTTGGTTTGCGCTATTATGTTGGCCGAATCTGCATCATTCATAAACAATGGTTCAGGTAAGTGATTTGATATACAGGTCTTCTACTTTTTTTCTTGCCCAGGGTGTTTTACGCAAAAACTTAAGGGAAGAATTGATGCTCGGATTGCTGGTAAAACAATTGATCCTGATGATATCGCCCAGGTTTTCCCAACCAAAATGATGCACCAGTTCATTCAGGATCATTTCAAGCGTTTTACCATGAAGCGGGTCATTGGCCATGAGAGCGTTTATGGCAAAGATAGTTGGAAAGGACCAGGTTGGGCGGCTTTGTTATGGTGTAGAAAATAAATGCAGTTATGGACCAGGTACAGATTTTACTTTTCGCAACAATCAAGCGAATCGTATTCATTACTGCCCTGGCATATTCATCACTTTATAGCCACTGGTATTAATGGTTTTCCCTTCCTTGTTTACAGCGGTAGCTTCTATCCTGGTCATGTCTCCGGTTGATGCATCCTTTGCTTCTACCTTCAGCATTGCCCCTTTTGCCATTCCTTTCATATCCGGAAAACTACCCGTTTTTTTATTTCCCTTCATACCGCCCATAGCTATGCCCATGCTTTTGGCAAAATTTCCAAAATCGGCACCTAACTGCGTGGTGAGCCAAACCAGTGATTCCGTGGTTTCGCTGGTTACTTTATATTGGTCACAGCTATAACCGAGGATATCTTCCTTTATATTGGTTTTAGTTATTTTAACGTCCGGCACTTCTTTTTCGCCGGCCGCAGTTGCTACGTCTTGCCCCATTTTTTTCATATCCATTACCATCGCCATTTGTTGTGCTTCCATCAGTGTAAGCATTTTCATCGACTTCAAATCATACACCATAAACATCATTTTTTGTGCACCCATTTCAATGCCCACATAATCCCCTTCCGCAAACCATAAGGTCATATCCTGTATTTTTTGGGCATCATCACTTTTACCCGACGTGATATCGTAGGTGATACCAGTCTTAAATGTAAACTGATCGGGCATGCCCGCACCGCTTTGTGCAGATGATTCTTCGGCACATATAACGGCAAAAGTGATTGCGCCTATCAATGCGATCAGAAACTTCTGCAAAAACTGAATGCGGGATGTAATTTTTTTTTTCATAACCTGTATTTGGAATAAGTAATGGAGTACCCGAATATACGTCATTTTTTTTCTATGGTTCACGCAGGTCAGGTTGCATGTTTTTTTGAGTTTTTCTGAAAGGCGATCCTGGTTGCTGCAAGGTATAGACTGATAAAATATTTATACCTTACATGAATTGACACAGATATACAGACGGTGCTCAATGATCTTTACCCTGGTTTAAAAATGATTATTTATTCATCACAAAAAGAGCAACATGGAAACTAATACATCACCGCAGGAATTAATCACCAGCATGATCATCACTGCATGGAACAAACAAAATGAGAGCCTTCACAAACTTTTAGACGTATTGCCGGATGCACAATTAACTGTGGGAATTGCACCTGGCAGAAATACGGGCATATATTTGCTGGGGCATTTAATAGCGGTAAGCGATGGCATGCTACCCTTGTTAGGTTTTGGTGAACGTTTATTTCCCAAATTGCAAAACATCTTCATCGCCAATCCGGATAAGTCAGGAGTCGAAAAGCCGGGTATTGCTGAATTGAAAACATCTTTGAACGCGGTTAATGAAAAACTCGATCAAAATATCCGGTCCCTTTCTCCCGCTCAATGGCTCGAACGGCATACCGCTATTTCGGAAGAGGATTTTGTAAAGGAGCCACACAGGAATAAGCTGAATGTTATCATCAACCGAACCAACCACCTGGCCAATCATATCGGGCAAATGTTATTACTGAAATCAGGTGTCGCTTAGCCAATGAAAAATGATATCGTATCCATTAACAATCAAATCTGCCAGTTTGGATTCTTTTGAGGACCTTACAGCCTAAAATTTATCAGTATGTTTTTAATAATAGTTGGAATTATCATTTTAATTCTTGTTTCAATCCTTCTTAAAAGAAATACGCCGCTTGAAAAATTTAAACCCGCTGGCCGCATAGCAGGTTTTGCCTTTGTGTTGCTGGGCATTGTATTTTCCTGCTTTAAGCAGATTGCACCCGGTGAAGTAGGAGTGAAGGTGTTGTTTGGAAATATTCAAAATGAAGTATTAAGCAGCGGCCTGCATTTTATTAATCCTTTGCTGGACATTAAAAATGTAGATATAAAAACGCAGAACTACACCATGAGCGGTGTAAACGAAGAAGGTAATAAAACCGGCGATGATGCCATCAGGGTATTAACAAGTGATGGTTTGGAAGTAACCATTGACCTTACGGTATTATACAAAGTGGTTTCAGGCGAGGCGCCTAAGCTTTTGAGGGAAACGGGCGACGACTTTATGGATAAAATTGTACGCCCGATCACCCGCACTAAAATCCGCGACAATGCCGTGTATTACCAGGCAGTGGACCTGTTCGGCAATAAAAGAGATGAATTTCAGCAACGCATTTATAAAAGTATTGAAGACGATTTTAAGAAGCGCGGTTTAATGCTGGAGCAATTGCTGATCAGAAATATTGCCTTGCCGAGTTCGGTTAAAGCATCTATCGAATCAAAAATCAATGCCGAGCAGGATGCAAAAAAAATGGAATTTGTTCTGCAAAAAGAAAGGCAGGAAGCAGAGCGCAAAAGGGTAGAAGCCCAGGGGATATCCGATTATCAGCGTATCATCAATACCGGGCTTACCGATAAACAATTGCAGTACGAACAAATTAAGGCATTAAAGGAACTCGCATTGAGCGCCAATGCAAAGGTGATAGTAATGGGCAAGGGTAGTACGCCTATTATTATCGATGGCAAATAGTAAATCTTAACTTTTTTCACTTTGTGTTTGGTCGAAATTTTAACACCGGATGTTCAACAGCTTTGCACCCTGCACATACAACGCGGGATAAACTCATTCCTAAAAAATGACCGTTAAACATTGTCCAACCATGGGGAGCCGTTTTTCACTCTCATCTTTAAGTATCGGAGCTCCAGTCTAAAAGAAAACATATTGATAACCCAGGGATAGGAGATTATAGTCTAACCCAGTGGTGGTAAAAGCCCCGGTACTAAACTGCAGTTTTATTGAATGATACTTTGCAAAGGGAACTGATATGGTGCCACCAATCCTCCAGTTGTCTTTCAAATCGCCTGTGGGTAGTCCATCTACCCTTGTTTCACCGCCATTGAACCAGTTGCCGTTGATTCCAATCCATATGTTGTTTTTAAGATAGTAACTGGCGTGTGCCTGCACACTAAACACCGGGTTTTGTTCCTGTACCTTGTTCACGAGATATTCATTATTGCGTGTATAAAACCATACTCCCGTATAGGCCTCAGCATACACATGTTTGAAACGCCTGGAAACACCCACTTCGGGTTTAAATGCCCAGCGGTGTGTGCCTATATTGATACGTTTATCTGCATAATAAACACCAGTAGGCGCTGATATTACAATGCTCGCACCCAGGATGGTTTGTTGCTGGTACTGCCGGAAATCTTTTTTATCGAGCGCGGGAGACCCCAGCAGGTTCATACCAAATCGTATACGGGTATCACCAAAACCAGTCCGGGCACCGCTTGTGTCTCTTCCATTTATTTTTAAATCACCCGACATCGTAGTAAAAGGCAGCGCAACCTGTACCCTTGATAACCTGTTAAATAGCCCGAACGTGCGCACGTAGGCTGCACCAATGGTATGACTGGTTATTTTAAAATCAGCAATAGGTACCGACGGATCCGTTACCACGTTGCCGCGGGCATGGCCGTAAAGTACAGCCACAGCGTTCGTTCCTTTTGGTAAATTGGCATATATCCTGGGCTCAAGTTCCTGGCTTTTTGCACTAACACAACAGCAGCAAATCAAAAAAATATTCCAATACTGAAAGCTATGTCTCAATGGACTTGTTTTTTAAATATATCACCAGGGAAGTTCTACAGCATTTCCGCCTGCAATGCATCACCTACCAGCTTTTTATTTCTTGAAGCGGATGGCAACACGAATTACAATGGAGTACCAACACGCTCCTGGAGAATGAAAGCGGAAAATATTAATTCCAGTAGCTTTAGTTTCTTTCCCATGATAAAAATTTTATCCCACAAATTTTGAAACAAGCGACATAAACAATTCTTTTAAAGGAATTTCCTGTGCAATAACGGGTAAGAAAGGAATCAGCACCACCGATACAAAAGCAAGTAAAACAGTTCTATTAATAAGAAGTGGGTTCATGCTGTCGGTTTTTTCAAAACTGCCGATCAGGTCTATATGCCAGGATGCATCATTTTTTTCTCCTCCATGCTGAACGAAGTCATTCACTTCCTTTTCATATTGCCGGGCGCATACCCATGCCTGGCGGCTATACCATAAATAATATTTCCTTTTTACAACAGAAAGCAGGGGGATAAAAATCATTAAGGGCAAAACAAAAATCAATAGCGTAAATAATAAAATGGCAATAATATTCATCTTGAAATCGTAGATAGAAACTTTTGAAAAAATAATAATGTTGTTAAGCCCTGCCGCTATTACGGAAGAGAAAGCAAATGCCACTGGCAGGAAACTGAGCTGTGCATATCGCAGGAAGCCCAACCCACCTGCACCATCAGGATGCAGGGATGAAAGGTTTAAATTGATCTTTGAAATTTTTCGCAGGAAAATGATCCACAGGCAAATGGTGTAAAACCACCTGTATACGATCATTTGCAGTACCGGCAGGCTAAATAAAACATACCACCAGCCCGCAATGGAAATGGAATCGTTCTTAATGGCCCAGGGTGCATAAAAAGTTTGGTTATTCACTTTGGTCGATTCCCTGATATAAAATCCATAATAGACCAATACCAACAGTAAAATGTCTACAATTATGGCATTCCGCCATTTTAGAACCCATTGAATGGTTTTTTCAAAAGCTGCGACATTGTTATCATCGACAATTTTTGTTTCGTACAAAGTATCTACCAGTTGGTTAAAACTTTTATTTACAAACTTGCGTGCCAATAGCAACAGCGGAATGGCCAACAAAAACCTTACATGGGTGGCGATGTCGCGGATAAACAACAAATAAAACTGCTGTGCACCGAGCTCAATAAAAGACAGCGCAGCCAGCGGTAACCAGCATACAAGCACTAAACCTGTCAGCAGCAGAATTTTGTACCGCATGCTTTTGTGGCGAATACCGGAACGATCGATCATTCTTGATAATACACCTCCTGAAGCAAAAGCGTAATCAGTAGTTGCTTGCATATCTCATTTTTTTTCTTGGCGCCGCCTTTCTTTTCGGGCGGTCTTAAACTGTTGTAACCGTTTTCTGTTTGATCGGCGTACTACGGATAGTGTATGTGATTTTTCAGCCGCAATCCGATCATCTTCCATAGCGCCGAAGGCCTCAGAGTTAACAATGGTGTACGCCCATTTTCCAAAAAGGGTATGTCAAACCGGAATTTGTATCGCAGTTCCCGATCTGACATACCTACTCGCATTGAACTATGCTATCTGGCTTTTTTCAATCCGCCAGGTTCCATTCATCCATCAAGCCTCGCTTTATTTATTCACTGGCTGCCTTTGCAGCCTCGTGGTGTTCAGTTTCCTTCTTTTTATCCGCTTCGGTAAGCTTCACAGGATGCGTTTCAATCGTAATTTTCTCCAGGTGCCCTTTGAAATGGGCTGGCCCGCCATAATTGGCGACAGGCGTTCCATCATCGGTACCTACATCAGCAAGATCATCTACAGAAAATATTCCAGGCTGGGTTTTATCAATACGTCCTTCACCTGCTTTGGTCCCATTAACAGTAATGGTTCCTGTTCCGCCTTTGCCTAAACCACCGCCATCGTATTTAAAGTCGTACACGATAGTGTGTTTGCCCGGCTTCAATGCCTGGCTGGCCGCAATGGTATAACTTTGCAGTCCCAGGTAATTATAGGTAAACATCGGTTTCCCGGCTTTAATGTAGAATGAAAAACCTCCAAACCTTCCGCCCTGGCAAACAATTACACCGTTTCCGTTTGCGGCAACATCCACCTCGGCAGTCATGGTATAGGAAGTATTGCGTGTGCTTATAAAAATATCCACACCCATACCTCTCATTCCTTCTCCAAGCGTAACAGAGGTTCTGCCTTCCATTAAGGTTGGACGTCCAACTGCCGTGGCATCAGTTCTGATCAATAAGCGATCATCAATCGGCAACACATGAAACCGTTCCGCTTCCTTCATGAACAGCGCCTGAAGCTCTTTCAGCTTTTCGGGATTCTGCGCTGCCATATTGTTTGACAGGCTGAAATCCTCGTTTGAATTATACAGGTCCCATACATCTTCGGCCAGGGTATGATAAGGTGTTAGGCTCCATGCGGCCCGATGAATGGTTCTTGCATACCATCCATCACTGTAGATAGCCCTGTTACCAAACATTTCGAAATATTGAGTGGTATGTCGTTCTTTTGCTGCTGCATCATCAAAGGTATACGCGAAACTGGTTCCTTCTATAGGATCCTGGGTAATGCCGTTCACTGTTTTTGGCGCAGGCACCTTGCAGGCTTCAAAAACGGTGGGAGCGATATCAATCACATGCGTGAATTGTGAACGAACCTCACCTTGGGCTTTGATACCATTGGGCCAATGCGCCACCATGCCGTTGCGTATGCCGCCAAAATCGGAAGCCACCTGCTTGGTCCAGGAAAAGGGCGCATCCGTCGCAACTGCCCATCCGGCAGCCATATGTGGATAAGTGCTCGGTCCACCCCATTCATTATAA
>DASUFG010000132.1:0-9296 GCA_036274715.1 Agriterribacter sp. | reverse complement strand
AGTCATCATGAGCGAAACCAGCCCGAGAAGATTGTTTTTAAAAAAATGTATGTCAGCTGCTATGATGCTGACAGGCGGAATACTTTTGCTGAACAGTTGTGGTGCTCCTGGAAAAGAGGCCGCGCAGGATAAGCCGGAAGAGGGAAGGGCAGATTCTTGTGATGACTATGCAGGGCTAACCGAAAATGATCTGAAGGCCCGCGCCTCAATGGGTTACAGCAAACAATCGCCCATTCCGGGAAAACAATGCAACAATTGTAATCTTTGGCTGCCTCCTGCCGGCAATGCTGTCTGTGGTAAATGTCAACTTTTTAAGGGACCGGTATACGCCGCTGGACACTGCACATATTGGGCGCCGCAGGTATGATTTTTTTCTTCAATCGTGATGGATATGAAAGTAAATTGGAAAGCTCGTTGTAAACAGAAAAGCATGGTGGTGTTTTCAAAAATGATAACGCTGTGCTTACTTGTTTTTTGTTTTTGTGGCAACGCAGGTATCGCGCAGCAAATACGTGTTGGTGTTTTTAATGCCGATGTAACACCGCCCATTGGAAGTCCTGTGGCCTATGCCACTGCACGATCCATTACGGATTCTTTAACCGCAAGAGGAGTGGTGATTGTTTCGGACGAAAAACCCATTGTGTTGTGCGCAGTAGACTGGATTGGTATCGGCAATGAAGGGTTAGATGTATGGAGACAAAAACTGGCAGCTGCGGCCAATACTACTATTGACCGGGTATCGGTACACGCCCTGCACCAGCACGACGGCGTGCATTGCGATTTTACCATGGCAAAAATTATGGACGAATATGGAATGGGGGGACTGCGGTTCGATACGGCCTTTCTTTCGGCAGCCATTGAACATGTAGCCGAAGCCGTTACTTTAGCCGTTCGGCATGCGCAGCCCGTTACGCATATCGGGTATGGTGAGGCTAAAGTAGAAAAAGTGGCATCCAACCGCCGTGTACTGGGCGAAGACGGCAAGGTGAAAATTATTCGTTGGAGTAAAATGACGGATTCGGCGGCCATTGCGGCTCCGGAAGGCTTAATTGACCCCTGGCTGAAATGCGTGAGCTTCTGGAACAGCAACAAACCAGTGGCTGTATTAACTTACTATGCCACCCACCCGCAGAGTTATTACGGCATGGGGGATGTAACCTGTGAATTTATTGGCATTGCACGTAATGCAAGGGAAAAGGCAACGGGTGGTATCCCGCATATTCATTTTAACGGTGCCAGCGGTAATATTACTGCAGGAAAATACAACGATGGATCGGAAGCTATGCGCCCCGAACTGGCAAAACGGGTGGAGATGGCTATGAAAGAAGCATTTGAGCAAACTAAAAAAACACCTGTTGCCGCAAAAGACCTGGCATGGAAAAGCGTGGCTATACAATTGCCCCTCGGGGGAAATATGGTAGAGTCGGATTTAAGAAAAACGTTATCGGACGAACAATCGGCGGCCACCCAAAAAGTGGCGGCGGCAGAGAAGTTAGCCTGGTATCAACGATCAGCAGCAGGCGTAAAAATGAATATATCCTCTTTGCGGGTGGGAAAAATATGGCTATTGAATGTGCCGGGGGAATTGTTTGTTGAATATCAATTGGCGGCACAAAAAATGAAACCTGGTGAACAGGTATGTACCGCTGCTTACGAAGACTATGGCCCCGGTTATATCGGTACCCGGATATCCTACACGCAGGGTGGCTATGAAACAAGCGGCATCGTGTCGGGAGTGGCTCCGGAAGTAGAGGAAGTGCTGATGGACGCTATTAAAGAGGTATTGCGCTAAAATGTGTACTCTTTCTGGTTTGTCATACGATCCGCCACGGCGGATCGTATGACGTTAAAAAAGGAGAACCCTTACTTATTTATTTCACCCAGGTATTATTGCTGTCATCTATATCAGGGAATACGTGGTCCGGATCAAGCACCACTTTACTTAAAGCTTCTTTTGTATCTACTTTAAATATCCAGGTATCGTTATTTTGCCAGATTTCTACGGGCAATGTTTTTCGGGCTGTTTTGCCACTCACCGTGGTATATTCTGCTATAACAGGCATGGCCATACGTTCTGTATTGTCGATGCTGATCAACGCGCCTTGCTTAGGATCGCCGTTTACATACTCCACTTTTTTTACACCCTGGTTTAAAGCATAGTTTCCCAAAATCATGCTTCTCCAGAACCAGGCCAGGTCTTCTCCTGCAGTGTTCTCCATACTCCTGAAAAAATCCCATGGTGTGGGGTGTTTAAACGACCAGTCGCGAATATATTTTTTAAAGGCGTAGTCAAACCTGTCTTGTCCCAGTACCTGGTTACGTAATAATCCCAGCGCGTAACTGGGTTTATAGTAAAGCAGGTTGCCGATATTGCCTTCTTTCATTCCATCGGGGGTATTGTAGATGGATTCTGATTGATCTCCAAACATATACCCGATCTGGTGGGCATCCCTTTCCTTGCCGGCATATTCGCCTTTATTGAATTCGGCAGTGGCTATGCCATTGATAAAAGTATTAAATCCTTCGTCCATCCATCCATATCTTCTTTCGTTACTGCCTACAATCATGGGGAACCAGTTATGCCCCAGTTCATGGTTGGTAACGCCCCATAACCCTGCATTCCTGGCGGTAGAACCACAAAATACAATGCCCGGGTATTCCATGCCGCCTACATTACTGGCCACATTTACCGCGTTGTAATAAGGATATTCAAACCACTGGTTAGAATAAAGCTCTATGGCTGCTTTTGAATATTCTGTTGATCTTCCCCAGGCGTCATTGCCGTCGGACTCCACCGGGTACACCGACATGGCTAATCCCTTTTTTCCATCGGGTAGGTTGATTTTCGCGGCGTCCCAAATAAATGATTTGGATGCAGCCCAGGCAAAATCGCGGGCATTGTTGATTTTAAAAATCCAGGTTAGCGATGGCTTCTGCGGGCGCGATGAAGCATTCGTCACTTCATCTTTGCTGCGGATGATTACGGTTTTGTCGCTTTCTTTTGCCTGGTTATAACGTTGCAGCTGTTGCGCTGTTAATACATCCTTTGGATTTTGCAATTCACCGGAACTCACTACGATGAGGCTGGCCGGTGCTGTAATATGTACATCAAAGTCGCCATATTCGAGGTAAAACTCGCCCGCACCAAGATAGGGGTCGGTATTCCATCCACGCACATCATCAAAAACGCATATGCGGGGATACCATTGGGCTACTGAAAAAATGGCGCCATTGCTGGTATTTAAGATGCCGGTTCTGTCGGCTCCATATTGCGGAATGATGTAAGAGTATGCAATTTTCAACTTCAACTCGCCCCCTTTGGCGGCAATGGGTTTGGTGAGCCTTACCTGCATACGGGTATCCGTTACCGTATAGTTTGCGCTGGTTTCGGTACTACCACTCACCAACTTTACAGATTGGATCCGGTAACCGCCTTTAAATGTGCTGTTGGCATCGCCATAGCGACTGCGGCCGGTGGCGGGCATTTTCGAGTGCCCCCTTGATGTGTCGGTAAACAAATTCTGATCGAGTTGCAGCCATATATAGGGAAGTTGATGCGGGCTGTTATTTTTATACTCGAGGGTAACGGTGGCCGTTATTTCGTTTTCCTTATCATTGAGGGTAGCGTCAATCCCGTAACTGGCACGGTTTTGCCAATATGCCGGTCCCGGCTCGCCATTTGCCGAGCGGTATTCATTACCGTTGTTGGTGTAAAACAAGGGCGAAAATAAGTTATGATAATCATACTTTGAAACACCTACCTGCGCCATTAACTGAATAAAGGATAGCGCTACAGTCAAAGTCAGTACACTTTTTTTTATCATTGGGTTATTCATTTTGTGCGGGCTGCTGTGCGGGAAAATCCAGCGCCCTGCATTTTTAAAAACTGAAAAAATCAAAAATAATTCAAATGGGAAGAGCTTTCCCGGGTTATTATATAAACGGCCTTTCCTCTTATTGCAAAGAAGCCAGCAATGTTCTGCCTTCTGCTTTATAGGTTTCGTCATCCTGTGTGCGGGGAGGTAATTTTACCATCCTGTTCAGCACTTCAATGGCTTTATCGGTACGATGATTTTGTACATAAGCATTGGCCAGGTCAAGATAATTAACAATAAGCATGGGGTTTGCCGACCGGGCTTTTTCAAAATACAGGATAGCCTCATCCAGGGAAGCCCTGGGCATGCCACCGAACAGTACTTTCACCCCGGCTTTTTCAGCAACATTGAGATTTATGATTTCGTAATTCCATTTACCCAGTGTATACAAACTTCCGGCATGCGAAGGGTTGATAAGCAACGCGGAATCACTGTAAAATTTCATATCCCGTAAATGGACCGCTTTTTCCTTGTTCTTCGTTACCGTAGCCAACAGCATATTCGCATTGGCCATGGCATAGTTGGCCTCCGCTTCATCGTGATGTTGCCGAAACACCCTTTCCGCATAGATTTTGACGCTGGTGAAATATGCCGTTCTTTGCTTTTCATCTTTAAACCTGGCTCCGATTCTACCGGTTAATTCAGCAGCTTTGCAACCCGCTTTCAGGTTGGCGGTATCTATATTTAATACTTCCTTGTATTTCTCTAATGCTTCTGCTTCTTTGAGATCCTTTTCCAATTTTTCAGCATCGGCTATTAGTACACCTACATCCTGCGCATAGATTATGCAGGCAAAAAATAAAGCGATTACCGATAAAACACCATATTTCATAAATGCCCAAATTTTAGGTATTGGATACTGCCTTCGCTGATCTTAATATTGCTTATGATAGCTAACGCTGGTTTGACCCTGAAAATTAAGCATGGGCGGATTAATTTTGCTTACCGAAATGTTAATTTCACATACTTTGGGATATTGCAATTTAACCTGTTGAGCAATATCCATGGCAATCGTTTCCAGCAGAGGTTCAGGGATATTCATCCTGTCTTTTACCAAATCATATAATACCGAGTAGTTAATGGTTTCGTGTAAGCTGGTCACCATATCTACGTTCTCTTTAAAATACACATCCAGGTTTACCTCAAAATCGTTACCGGTCGATTTTTCCTCTTTATATAAACCATGAAAAGCGTGAAACTTGAGGTGGTGCAAAGAAATTTTTAACATGAAGTTGTTTTAGGTGAATTTGAATGGGAATATGGCCGGTAATGATGATAACTATAATAAGCAGGTATATACACGGCCACTCACTTCTCCCTCCTCGCCACCTACGACTCGCCACTTACCACTTACGACTCAGTGCCCTTTTGCGCTTAGGTATCTTTCCGCATCCAGCGCTGCCATGCAACCGCTGCCTGCGGCCGTTACTGCCTGGCGGTATATTTTATCCTGCACATCGCCAGAGGCAAATACGCCTTCAACATTTGTTTTGGAAGTTCCGGGCACTGTTTTCAGGTAACCGGCCTCATCCATTTCTAACCAGCCCTTAAATATGGCAGAATTGGGTTCATGCCCGATAGCCACAAAAAGTGCGCTGATCGGTATAGTTTGGGTTTCGCCTGTTGTTATGTTTTTAATGCGCACTCCCTCGGTTTTTTTCTCCCCGAGTATTTCTTCGGTTTCGGTATTCCAGTATACCTTAATATTAGCTGTTTTTTGTACCCTTTCCTGCATCACTTTAGATGCCCTCATTTCATCGCGCCTGACAAGCATGTGTACGGTAGAGCAAAGCTTGGACAGGTACAAGGCTTCCTCGGCAGCCGTATCACCGGCACCCACTATGGCCACCTCTTTGCCCTTAAAGAAAAAACCATCACAAACAGCACAGGCGCTCACGCCAAAACCATTAAGGCGTTGTTCGCTTTCGAGCCCAAGCCATTTGGCAGAAGCGCCGGTGGCAATGATTAATGCATCAGCTTCAATCAGTTTTTCTTCGTCTATCCAAACCTTAAAAGGCTGTTCCGACAAATCTACCTTGGTGGCCAGCCCGAAACGGATATCCGCGCCCATGCGGATGGCTTGTTTTTCAAAATCAACCATCATTTCCGGTCCCTGCACACCCTCCGCATAACCGGGATAGTTTTCAACCTCCGTGGTAATGGTTAACTGTCCGCCCGGCTGAATGCCCTGGTATAATACCGGTTTCAGGTTAGCCCGCGCGGCATATATTGCCGCTGTATATCCTGCGGGTCCGGATCCAATAATTAGGCAGTGTACTCTTTCCGTTGCTTTATTCTCCATGTTACATTCTTTTAGTCCGCTCAATGTGTACAATTTCCGTTTAACACATACGCTGTTTTACAGTAAAGCCTGCAAAATTAACTGTATTTCCGCAATCGGTAAAAAGGCATCTGTTAAACATTGAATATCATGTGTATAACTGTAATGGGCAACCAGTGCTACTGCCTGGCGGCAAATGTGAGGTGGAATCGGTAATAAGGTGATTGGCAGGCCAAACCGCTTCAATATGGAATAACCAACTGGCGAAATTGAGAAGCGTACCCGCCAAAATAACCCAGCGCCCCGTTTGAAATATTGCCGGTAATTTTTGTTGGATTGGAAAAGGGGTTGCCCGTGCTTTGGAGGGCGAATTCATATGTTCGGCAGAAGTCGAATGTGGCCTTATCTATATTGCAGGTTTTCATAGCAACACTGTCTCCTTTGTGAAAAAAGAAATCATCCTCTTCCCATTCCATGTTTTTGTTGAGCCCTTTTTGTATGGGGAGGGTATAAGTGGTTCCATCTATCACCAGGTCATCAAATACAGAATTAGAGGGCGGAAAAAAGGTATTGTCGTTGGTACTGGTATAATACCGGATATAATCACCTAAACCGGGTGGATCAGTAGCGGTAACCAATACCTGCACTTTCGTACTATCCGGGTTGTCGTATACAGGCTGCGAAAATAAGGAGTCAATTTTTTTGGTGATTGCCGGAATCGTGGTGGTAGCATCGTATTCCGACCCGTTTGCCACGATCTTCAGTGAATAAGCGGTATTCAGTTTGCCGGTAATAATGGAAGAAGGGTCACTTGCATCAACCGAATAAAAATAGAGGTTCACTCCATTACTGTCTACGATATACTCTTTAAGAGTGGATGTTGTTGTTCCATCGCTCACCGTAATGGTGGCATCATGTACAAAAGAAGCCTCAAGTATTTCGGGGGAAATCTCGCTGAAGTAATCAAGACTTGTTGAAAGGATCACTACCGGTGGGTGGTCATTCTCTATGGTAGCCTCCACCACCAGTTTGGGTGCAGCGTCATGAAGATCGATATCGATATCTTTTTCGCAGGATATGCATGCAACCCATACAGTGATGAAAAAAAATAACCTGAGCGCCATAGTTCAGCAAAATTAGGAGAAAAAAAATCCCGGCATCAGGTTATACTGAATACCGGGAAGTTTTTCGAGACAATATCTGTTTTCGCTTTGTACCTGGAATACTATCCCAAATAGGCTTTCAGCGAACTACTGTAGCGTGCTTTCTGCAGGCGTTTGATCGCCCTTTCTTTAATCTGGCGGATGCGCTCTTTAGTGAGATCGTATTTTTGTCCGATCTGTTCAATAGTAACACCATTTTCACCGTCCAATCCAAAATAGGCATTCACAATTTCAGCTTCACGCGGACTCAATGATTTCAATACCCTGCGTATCTCGTTGCGTAAAGAATCCTTCATTACATCGTCGTCCGTTTCGGCGCCGCCTTCCAGCAAATCGCCCATTGCCACGTCTTCGGCTTCGTGCACAGGTGCGTCCAATGAAGTGTGACGGGTATTGCTCTGGAAAATATTGTTGATTTCTGTTTCGCTCATTTCAAGCAATTCAGCTAATTCTTCGGTGCTTGGCTCACGTTCGTGCTCTTGTTCAAATGCCATATAGGCTTTATTGGCTTTATTGTAGGTGCCAATTTTGTTTTGGGGTAAGCGCACCAAACGACCCTGTTCCGCCAAAGCCTGTAAAATAGACTGGCGAATCCACCATACTGCGTATGAAATGAATTTAAAACCTTTGGTTTCATCAAAACGTTGAGCGGCTTTGATCAAACCGAGGTTGCCTTCATTAATAAGGTCACTTAGCGACAAGCCCTGGTGTTGGTACTGCTTTGCAACAGAAACCACGAATCTTAAGTTAGCCTGTACTAATTTATCCAAAGCTCTCTGATCGCCCATTTTAATACGCTGTGCAAGCACAGTTTCTTCCTCGGGTGTGATCATCGAAATTTTAGATATTTCCTGTAAATATTTTTCAACCGCCTGTGAATCACGGTTGGTAATTTGCGTGGCAATTTTTAGTTGTCTCATATCTTTAAATTGGTAAAAAAATCAGTTTACTGTTCAGGTCTGGAAAACAATGGAACGAATAACGTCTGTATAGACAGTGTGTGTGGGCGTAAGCGTTGCAATATAACTGCAAACTAAATGTTATTTTTTCCCCAAACTGTGATTGAGACGATCGACAAAAATAATACACAATTTCTGCATCTCATAATGTTTGTAAAAAAAAGGCTGATTATAATCGAAATAAATTGTATTCGTAACATTTATTAGTTGCGCAAACGATTGCATCCGGATAATTATGCTACGACTGTGTATAATATATTTGCCTGGTGCACCGGTAATTTAGGTTTGGGGTTTAATTATATTCGCAAAATGACAATAGATTTCAGGTCCGATACGGTTACACGTCCCACTCCCGGCATGCTTGAGTTTATGTTTAAGGCGAAGGTGGGTGATGATGTATTTGGCGAAGATCCTTCTGTAAATGAACTGGAAGCCTACGCAACCAATCTTTTTGGGATGGAAGCGGCTGTTTTTTGCGCCAGTGGCACCATGACCAATCAAATTGCGATAAAATGCCATACGCAACCTGCTGAGGAGGTAATTTGCGACGAGCAATCGCATATTTACCAGTACGAGGGCGGAGGAATCGCATCGAACTCAGGTTGCCAGGTAAAACTGCTACAGGGCGACCGCGGACGCTTAACCGCCGACCAGATATTAGCGGCAATTAACCCAAATGATATTCACAAAGCCATTAGCAGCCTGGTAAGTCTTGAAAACACATGCAACCGGGGTGGAGGGAGTTGCTATACGTGGGCAGAAATAGAAAAAATCAGAACGTTATGCGACCATAAAGGATTAAAACTTCATTTAGATGGGGCCAGGTTGTTCAATGCCATGGTAGCCCGAAATGAAAAAGCTTCCGATTACGGGCGGGTGTTCGATAGCATCTCCATTTGTTTGAGCAAGGGATTAGGGGCGCCTGCAGGAAGCATATTGTTAGGTAACAAAGCCTTTATTGATAAAGCCAGGCGGGTGAGGAAAGTGCTGGGCGGTGGGATGCGCCAGGCGGGATACC
>DASUFG010000131.1:0-5807 GCA_036274715.1 Agriterribacter sp. | reverse complement strand
AAGAAAGCGCTCGCTGGTACCGGTACCCCCTTATTCCGAAAAAGATGCATTGGTTGTTACGGACAAGGAAGCCACCAACTACCAGGCGGCAGTTGAGTTTCCTGCCTACACAATCAACGCTGCAATAACCTATAACGACTATAAAAAAGAGCTGTTAAAAGATCTGTTTGTAACGATGCTGAATAAGCGCATGCAGGAACTGACACAAAAGGAAAATCCGCCATTTGTATATGGAGAAGTTGCATTTAGCGGTTTTGCAAGGGGATATGAAAATTTTGAAGTATTCGTTGTTTCGGGCGACAAAATACCCGACAGTGCTTTAACAGCTGCTTTAGAGGAACTGGAAAGAGCAAAGCGCTTTGGATTTACCGAGGCCGAATTGGACAGGGCAAAAAAGAACATGCTGGCTTCCTATGAAAAAAGTTACAACGACAGGAATAAAACGGAATCATCAAACTTTGTTGATGAATACATTCAACATTTTTTACAACATGACCCCATACCCGGCATTGCAGCAGAATATGAAGCCGCAAAGTATTTTTTACCAGTAATACATGTAGATGATGTAAATGCAATTGCCGGTCAATTAAAAAGCGAAAAAAATGTTTTTGCTTTCATAATGGGCCCTCAAAAGGAAAACACCAAACTGCCTTCCCCGGGAGCATTATTACAGCTTGTTGCCCTTGCTGAAAACGCAGATGTAAAACCTTATGAAGAAAACGTTATTGCAACTGATTTGCTGGCGCATGAGCCAAAGGCAGGAAAAGTGGTAAATAAGAAAACTAATTCATTATTGGGAACAACGGAATTAACCTTATCCAACGGCGTTACCGTTACGCTTAAATCTACCGATTTTAAAAATGATGAGGTATTAATGACCGCGTCACGTTATGGTGGCACAAGCAATTACAATGTAGCCGATAAATACAATGCCAATTATGCGTTGCCTGTAATAAATGCGATGGGCTATGGCAACTTCTCCCCGACAAACCTTCAAAAAGCATTGTCGGGCAAAACCATAACTGCCACGCCATTTATCGGCCCAACAATGGAAGGCATCAACGGAAGTTCAACAGTAAAAGACCTTGAGAGTATGTTTCAGTTGGCATATCTTAAACTAACACAACCCCGCGTAGACACTGGATTATTCAAATCCTTTATACAAAAAAACAAAGGGCAATTGGCTCTATTAGGGGCTAACCCGCAAGCATCATTTATAGATACAGCTTTTGCTGTTTTTTATCATAATAATCCATTAGCACCCATTCACGTTCCCAAGCCAGCTTATTTTGACAGTATACAATTAGGGAGGGCTATTGCTATTTACAAAGAAAGGTTAGGTGACGCCACCGGATTACATTTCATTTTTACGGGCAACTTTAAAGAAGAACAGATTATTCCACTCATTGAAACCTATATTGCCAGTCTGCCTTCAACAAACAGGAAAACGGGCTACGTTGATCAAAAAGTAAGACCTATAGAAGGTAAAAAGGAATTAGTGATATATAAAGGTGAGGAGCAGAAGAGTTTGATATTGTCTTTCTATTACGGCGAAGTACCCTGTTCGGAAGACCTTGCATTTAAAGCAAGCGCTTTAACAGAAGTGCTGAATATCCGGATTATTGAAGAATTGAGGGAAAAAATACAGGGTATTTACGGGGGTGGCATTTTTGGAGGGTTAGACAAAACTCCGTATCCATCTTTCCAGTTTGCCGTTCAATTGCCCTGCGGCCCCGAAAAAGTGGATACATTGCTGAAAGCTATGCAAAACGAAATAGATGCCATTATTAAAAACGGTCCAAGCCAGGAAAACCTAAACAAAGTAAAACAGCAGTGGCGGGAAGCGCATAAGCAGGAACTCAAAGAAAACGGCCCATGGGCGAGCCATCTTTTAGCGGCCAAAACAGAAGGAGAAGATATTGACCGCTTTGTTAATTTCGAAAAATATGCAGACAAGCTCACCACTAAAGACATACAGGAAGCGGCAAAACTTTTATTAAACGGCAAAAACAAGTATACAGCTATCCTTATGCCCGAAAGTGCTTCAAAGAAATAATACAAACTTTGGATAGTGATAACTTTCTGCGCTGGTAAATGCGAAATAGGGGACCAACTTAGGTGACGTTGTTAGGAGCCGGCCCTTCAAAAAGATCGTAAATGCTGATTCCATGAGCATGCAACTATTTATAGGGGGTAAAAAAAAACATTTATTTCTCTTCCTGTGCCTGTTGTCCATTTTATCATTTGGTCAGTCTCAACCTTTTGACACGATCATGAGCCGGATCAATACAGATATGCATATTGTGAGCTCAGTAAAGGGCTTAGATAACTTGGTAGCTAAATATAAAGCAACATGGAAAAATAATGATAGTATATGGTCGGACATTGATTACAGCGATGAAACCGGCAATCATTTAAGCCGGACAAAAATATATGCTGTTGCGTATACTACATCGAATAGCAGTTATTTTAACGATGCAACATTGTATGAGTCGATCGTTCAATCACTGCAGTTCTGGCATAACCTGCATTATACACACAAAAACTGGTGGTATAACGGCATCTCCTACCCCCAATATATCGGGGAAATTTTGATTGTGATGCGCCACGCCTCAAAAAAAATACCTTTTTACATAGAGCAGGGGCTCATAAAAGACATGGTTATCCGAAGTCCTTATAAATTTCACGGCGCTAATAAAACTGACATCGCACTACATTATCTATATCGAGCCTGTCTTACCAAAAATAAGGGCTTACTCGATACCGCGGTTGAACAATCCTTTGCTCCACTCCGACTTAAAAACCAGCCCGAAGGCCTGCAATATGATTATTCCAACCTGGAACACGGCAACCAGTTGCAAATTTCAAGTTATGGTTCAGTATTCCTATCCAATGAAATGAGAATAGCCAGCTACCTGCTCAACACAGCTTATGCTTTATCGGGTGAAAAGCTTGCTATACTTTCTAATTACTACCGGAATACTTATTTGCGCACCATCCGCGGCAGTTATATTGATTTTAATACAGAGGGTCGTGGGATTAGTCGCCCCAACATTCTTAAAAAAACAGATGAAGCAGTTCGACTCAAAAAGGCTATTGTAGTTGACCCTAAACATATACCTGTCTGGCAGGCTGCTATTGCAAGAACTTCCGGCAGCAAAGACCCGGCCTATAACATTGACGCCACGCACACACATTTCTGGCGAGGGGATTTTGATATCCACCAAAGACCAATGTATTCATTTAATATTCGCACCAATTCTGTGCGAACCTTGAGAACTGAAAGAGGTGGTAATGAAAACATCCTGGGTAAATTCCTGCCAGATGGTTCTACCAATATTCAGCGCCGTGGACCCGAGTATTACAATATTATGCCCATTTGGGAATGGGATAAAATACCAGGAGTTACCAATCGCGATTACACAACCGATGAAGGAGCAACCACGGTAAAAGAATGGGGGATTGAAGGCACGAGTGGATTTGTTGGAGGTGCTTCCGACAGTATTTACGGGGTAACGGCCTACACGCTGAACTATGACAGTGTGTCCGCAAAAAAAGCCTGGTTTTTTTTTGATCGTGAAATCGTTTGTCTTGGCGCCGGCATTCAAAGCAACATGCCGGAGCATATTACTACAACAGTCAATCAATGCTGGCTCAATGGAGAAGTAACCATTGGTGAAACATCAACCAGCATAAAGCCATTAAACGATAATACTTCTGTTTCGAATACAAATCCACGTTGGGTATTGCACGACAGCATAGGTTATTATTTTCCGGTTGGGGGTAATATTCATGTAAGTAATATGGTACAAACCGGTAGCTGGTACAGGATAAATTATCGGAATCCAAAAAATGAAGTATCCGGCAAAGTGTTTAAACTTTGGTTCGATCACGGCCCCCAGCCAACCGCGGGCACATACGCTTACATTGTTGTTCCGGGCATCGGAAACGCAGAAAATATGAAGGACTTTGCCATATCGAACATCAGAATTTTGGAAAATTCGGACAAACTCCAGGCGGTGGAGCACAAAAAATTAGATAACTTACAAGCTGTATTTTATGAAGCGGGGGTATTAACAACTCCCGTTTTAACGCTTACAGTAACCAAGCCCTGTATTGTATATCTAAAAAATATCAATAGCAAAAAAGTTTTATTATATATTGCCGATCCAACCCAACAGTATAAAAGCATTGCACTTAAAATAAAATTACCGGGAAGCAAACAAGTAAAGGAATTAACCTGTTCTCTTCCACAAGGTAATTATGCAGGATCAACAGCATCTTTTATGATAGAAGAATAATAACAGTTTAGGGTGATGAATATCTCAAAAAATATTTTTAGTAATAATCAATAAAAAATGAAACCTGTTTGTATTGCCTTGTTAATGATACTTATTGCAACCCTGCCTTCTTCAGCGCAGGTGACCGTAACCATCACCAATACCACAGCAATTGCCTTTACGGATAAAGTAGTTGAAATACCATGGGAAGCGGTTAAAGGGAAATGGAGTGAGATAGATACAAACAATCTAATTATATTAAACACAGCCACTAAGAAGGAAATATCCTTCCAGTTGGAATATCACGGAAATACAAATGCCCGGAATATACTGGTGCAGGTAACCGTTCCGGCTGGCAAATCCGTTTCCTTCCAGCTAAAAACAGGGAATCGCAAAGTTTTTTTGCCACAAACCTATTGCCGGTATGTACCTGAGCGCAAAGACGACTTTGCATGGGAGAACGACAAAATAGCTTTCCGCATGTATGGTAGGGCACTTGAAGGCACAAGTGAAGACGCGTATGGCATGGACGTGTGGACAAAACGTACCACCAGGCTTATCATAAACGAAAGATATAAACGTGGCGAATACCATGTTGACCATGGAGATGGTATGGACTACTATCATGTGGGGTACTCTTTAGGTGCCGGCAATATAGCACCTTATATTGGCGACTCAATTTGGTATTCTAAAAACTATCATGATTACAAAATCCTTGATAATGGCCCTTTGCGTTCTACTTTCCAGTTAATATATGACGGGTGGAACGCCTCAGGGATACAGATGACGGCTACAAAAACAATTTCTTTAGATGCAGGCAGTCAACTAAACCGGGTGGAAGCAAGCTACCAGTACGCCGATACCACTTCTTTACCTCTTGCAATAGGTATCGTAAAAAGGTCACAACATGGCGAATTACTCCTGAATGAAAAAAACGGTGTAATGGCTTACTGGGAGCCACAACACGGGGAAGATGGGGTTACCGGTGTTGCCACAATAACGGCCTCCGCAAGTAAAATGTTAGTCAACGATCAACACCTATTAAGCATTGCACAAACCCACAATAACATCCCCCTTGTATACTATACAGGTGCTGCCTGGAATAAGGCCGGGGTTATTATCAATGCGGGGCAATGGTTTGAGTATGTGAATGATTATGCAAAGCAGTTACAACAACCTTTGAAAATTGAAGTGAAATAAAAAACGACAATACCGGTATGTTTGCGAAGTAATCAATCTGCTACCGGTTAAAAAGATAGACTAAGGAATATACGAAACAACGATACTATGTCCTAAAAAAAATCCAACAATGAAGTTACATTTTACAAGCAGGTATGCCAGTAGCCCGGCTGAAGTGAAAACAATGAACACGGCTCAGTTGAGAGATCATTTTCTGATTGAAAAAATATTTGAAGCTGATGCCGTGCATTTAACCCTCACGCATTACGACAGGTATATTGCCGGCGGTGTGATGCCCGTTGCAGAAACGATTGCACTACCCAACCCCAGTGATTTAAAAGCCACTTA